>JACMJI010000221.1 GCA_014380705.1 Gorillibacterium sp.
AATGGCTTCAACAATGTCTTTGGCAGCGAAGGTTGACATCACTTCATCCTCAACAAAGGTTGAAGCCGCAAAAACCATCTCATGCTCATCAATGGAAACGGAGGGCTTGGTTCTGCGGAACTTATCGATACAAATATTTGTAACGATCCGACCAACCCATGTTTTGAATTGGGCTCGTTCTTCGTAAGTGCTAATCTTCTGATAAATTCGAATTAGTGCTTCTTGTGAAGCATCCATCGCATCCTGCTCATTGTTTAAGATATAGAACGCAGTACGATAGACATGACCTTCAATCTCTCGCAAAAGGGTTACAAGGGATTCTTGCTCTCCCGCCTGTGCCGCTTTGATCAGTTCGGGCGCTACCACGGGGGTCCCCCTCTCTTGCAACCCTCAGACGCATAGCGAGCGCAAAAGGTTGCATATATTTAAATTTATTATTTTAATTTTCACGCAATTCTACATTATTCCAGAAAATGATTACTCGAGCTTCGTCTTTATGCTGATTCCATTCTTGCTTACCGCCATTCTAATTTCACCTTGCAGGTCAGTGCGGTAAGTATCTATTCCAGCCACTTCAAGCCTTCGCGTAACCTCGGGTGCCGGATGCTTGTAAATATTATTTTTGCCCACAGAAATGACAGCAATTTGCGGTCGCCAAAAGGACAGCCATGCTTCTGATGATGAACTTTTGCTGCCATGATGGGCAACCTTCAAGACATCAAGGCGCGTTGGAAGTTGATGGGGTTGAGCGTTCGGATAAATACCCCCCAATTCTTTCAGTATATCGCTTTCATTTTTTTTGTCCATATCCCCGGTTAGTAGAAAGGTATGATTCTGCATATTTAATAGGAAAACAAGCGAATATCCGTTTTGATTTTGAGTCGGAGTCAGCACGCCATTGGGTGAATTTGGCGCGAGGAAATGCATTGTGGTATGTCGGTCTGGTCGATAGCTTCCCCCTGCACCAACCTGATAGAGAGGGATTTTTTTGCTTAGAGCCGTCTGGTAAAAGCTTGTCGTTCCCATCGACAAATTCATCGTCCCATTAAAATAAACCTGACGAACTGGAATTTCCTTTATTACAGCCAACAACCCTCCAACGTGATCCTGGTCGTTATGTGTAATGATTATAGCATCAAGGACATGTATGCCCCTCTTTTTGAGCAAGGGTACAACAACCTTTCGCCCCACCTCGTAAGGATCTCTGCGCTTCTTCCATTCCTCGCCTTGCTTGTGAAAATCACCGGTACCTCCGCCATCGACGAGTATGTTATGTCCATCCGGTGTCTGAATCAAAATCGCGTCCCCTTGTCCAACATCCAGCAAGGAGACACTTCCAGCGTGATTTAACGCAATCGGTATGTAAGTAAATAATATAAGTAGGCTGAAAATAACAGAATTTAGTTGAAGCACACCTCGTAGTGACCAGCGATTAAAGATAAGCGGTCGCTCTCCTGGTAAGCGAATACCCGCTATCCTAAGCGTTTGACGATTTCTCAACCGCTGAAAACCGATGAGCAGAAAACCACCAAGCCCAAAATATAGAGGAATCCACCAAACAGGAGGTGAGCCCCAGATCAACCGAAACCAGCGTAAACGATCGAGATATTCCACCATTTCGAAGGTGAGTCGATTAAGTTGCACAACCACCCATGCGCTGAACCGGGCGGTTGGCGGATGAACAAGTGCAGCTAGCATCGAAAGTGTACCCACGGGTGTCACCACGAAGCTCACCAAAGGAACAAGCAGCAGGTTAGCGACCATGGACAGCAGAGAAAATTGGTTAAAGTAATAAATGGTCAGCGGAAAAGATACCGCTTGAGCAACCAAGGTGACAGCGAGTGTACTATTTAATGCTCGATTCGCAACTGGCAGAAGACGCGTTACAGGAGGAACCCCAAGAATTAAACCCGCTGTCACCAGAAAAGATAATTGAAAGCCAACATTCAGCAAATAATAGGGTTCCCATAGCAGCATAACAAGGGCTGTTGCGCATACCAAATGCAGGCCATCCTTGAGCTTGCCTTTACGAGCTGCATAAAGAGCAAGCATGGCCATCATCCCTGCTCGAACGATTGAAGGCGAGGCCCCGGTCAGTATGATATAGAATGGCAAAGTAATAATTACCGCTAGCATAGCACTTTCCCGAGTTATCCGGATTCGACGAAACAACCATAGGAGTGTTGCTGTAAATACCGCAACATGAAGACCTGATATCGCCAGCAAGTGAGTGAGTCCCAGATTAGAGAATTCCCGATACTGCTCGATATCAATATCATTCTGGGAACCAATGATAAGCCCCTTCATGTAACCGGATTGCTGTCTTGGAAAAGCATCTTCAATGGCCTGTTCCAGGTGTTCTCTGATCTGGTCAATTTGACGCATAAATAGTAGAAATAAATGGTGAGAGTCCCCTCTTAAATTGGCGATAGAAAGGATCAAATGCATAGGGGGCTTGGGCTTTACATTATCCATTCCTTTTACATTAAATGTGAAATGAATGTGTTGACGATAAAGATAGGCTTGATAATCAAACCCACCAAAATTTCGTGCAGGCTCAGGCACAAGAAGCTTGCCATGAAGGATAACGGCATCCCCTCTGCGCAAGGCTGCTGCAGTAATCTGCTCCGTTTCTTTTAGCAGTCTGATGGAAATCTGCAGCTTTTCTTTTGTATAGCTACCCTCTTCATTGATCTCAATAGTTGACGCCTGTAAGACAAAAGTTGCCTTGTCCCCGTCCACCGTAGGGGGAGTGAGTAATATCCCTGTAAGGGCAGCATCAATAGAGGGGGGAAGCGTCCCGGCAGGGGAAGCTACACCACCATTTCCTGTTTTTGAAGAAACAAGCTGGATCATTTCGGACTGGTTGCGGCTATCTATCCACTGGTAATAACAAAATGAAAAAACAGTTACCAAAAGGAGCACTACTGGACGGCTCTGATTCAACTTATGTAAAAGTGCTGGCATGTAGACTTGGCCCCGTTTGCGTTTATCGTGCAGAACAGAGGGGCAGCCCGTGTGCTCAATCTGGTGTGGCAGCAGACCCAACGTAATAATTAAGCCCATACCCGCTGCTATGACAACCCAGACAGAAACAGCCAGAGGTCCTGCAACAACGGCTGCAACGTACCCCAGCAGGAAGAAAACGGTAACCTTGACAAAGGGACTATACATATCTCGACTCCTGCTACTAGGATTTGCGGCTTCATTACCCTAAGAGCGTTATAAATAAACGGAATGGATCGCAATCTATCCTTACTAGAAAGGGTAACCCCAAAACTCATAAATTCTTTATTGTAAAATAAACAAACCTCTCCCAATTGCTTGGGAGAGGTGCTTCCTCATATTGGAGCTTATTCAATTAGTGACTTCCATTAATGTGTTCCCTGGAGGATCATAAGATGCGATTTGACGAAAGTCCATGCCCCTCGCTTGCATTAAAGCAATAACCTTGCTTTCATCCTTAGGGTAAGCGCGGTGGTAAACAATTTCGGTGATTCCACTGTTAGCCAGCATATTTGCACATGTCCAACAAGGTTGATCCGTCACGTATACGGTAGAACCTACTCTGTCATTCCGATCCGTAAAGAGCAGGAGGTTCTGTTCTGCATGAATTGTGCGGATGCAGCGCTGTTTCTTCTGCATCGTTTCCTTGCCCTCTGTCACCAGTATCTCATATTCTTCAACCACCATACAGCCTGCTTCATAACAGTCGGGTACTCCCATTGGAGCACCATTATAGGCAGATCCCAATAATTTTTTGCCCTGCACGAGGACGGCACCCACATGTCTACGCGGACACTGAGACCGGGTAGAGGCCATATACGCAATATCCATGAAATAAGTATCCCAATCTTTTTTCCGTGTCGAAGAATGTACGCCTGGATTTTCACACATGGAGGTCTCCCCTTTAAAAGGTATATTGAATTGTGCTTATTTTCTCATAATCGTAAAAAAAAGAAAAGATCGAATGATGATGCCCGCTCGCCAATTCAACGGGTAACTGTTATTTGATCCTTAAAGGATTCGTAGGTTTTTTCACCAATTCCCTTGACGTTGACAATCTCCTCTGGCGAGCCAAATCCCCCATGCTGCTCCCGGTATGCGATAATAGCAGCAGCCTTCGTCTCTCCGATCCGTGGCAGCTCCATCAGCTGTGCTAAGCTTGCCGTGTTCAGATCAATTAACCCAGTGACTACACCGGAAGCTACGAAACCAGGCTTGCGCGTATCCGTCTGAGTCAGGGTACGCGTAGATGTAGTCTGCTCCTCTGTTGCCTTAGGATCTACAGCTGAGGGAGGAGCATGGTTTGCCTCTGTTGTTTTAGGATTTTCTGTTGATTTAGGAATTTCTGATGCTTTAGGAATTTCTGTTGCTTTAGGAATTTCTGTTGCTTTAGGATATTCTGTTGCTTTAGGAACTTCCGTTGTGGACGGGGCTTGTGTTGTCTCTGCTCCAACAGTGTTAGATTGGTCTCACCCTTTACTCAGGGTCCCCCCGGCAGCTGCAACGAGCTTCTCCCCTGCTTGTTTAAGGGATGGGGTTGCTGCTCCATTCCCCAACAGGATTGCAACCTGCTCATCCATCTTATAGACACCTACAG
>JACMJI010000222.1 GCA_014380705.1 Gorillibacterium sp.
GCGGCAGCCTTCTTAAGTAGTGCAAATGCACGAATGACCTCAAGTGGCATCAGCTCCCAACCAATACGGAAATTTTCACTGCTCCGTTGGGTTTGCGCTCCCCATAATTTGTCGGCGGGCACTTTAATTTCACCCATCGTGTCCTTCTCGATCCGATAATTCAGAGGAATCCTCTCCTTCTTTTTGAGCATTCCCTTATAGTTTATTAGATTTACGATACTTTTCCAAATGAAGTCAAGATTTGGCCGATTCGCATAGCTTGATCTTTACCAATGCCGTTCCTTTTGGTTATAATACATGTTAACTGATGTCGGAGTGAAGCACACCCTTCAAGCGTTTATTACGCTTAAGCGGTGTGCTTTTTTTTGCTTTATAGCGTTAGCGCCACCTCGATCCTCAGGAACGAAACCTGTTTACACAGCTATTAGGAAAGGAGAATGTCAGTACCCATTCAGATTGAAACCAATGAATCAATGTATTGGAGGAAAATGATGTCCAAAAAAGCTAAACTTTTAGCTGATAAAAAGAAACAAACACCCCACGACGAAGCATTTAAGAAGCTGCTGCAAACCTTTTTCAAGGAATTTATTGAATTGTTCTTCCCTGAGCTTGATAAACTTCTCGATTATAGCAATACCCGATTTCTTATGCAGGAGCTCCTGGTTGATATTGTCGGTGAGGAGTCTCGTAAGCTTGACCTGCTGCTAGAGACAAAATGCAAGGGGACAGATGCTTATATTCTTGTGCACATGGAGCCGCAATCCTACAAGCAAGCGGATTTCAACGAACGGATGTTTATTTATTTTAGCCGCTTATTTGAGACCTATAGGAAAACGCATCGGTTGATTCTCCCCATTGCTATCTTTACCTCCGAGGAGCACCGCAATGAACTAGATACACTGACTATGGCGGTGCCTGAGCGGGAGATCATTCGTTTTCATTTCTGGAAGCTTGAATTAAGGCGTCAGGATTATCGCCAATTTATTGATTCCGATAACCCTGCTGCCGCTGCGCTCTTGTCTCAAATGGGGTATAATGAAGAAGAACGCAGAGAAGTACGACTTTCCTTTTTACGAATGATTCTGAGGTTAGAGAAACAACTAGATGAAGCTCGTCTTGCGCTGATCATGTCGGTGTTTGATTTATATTACGAACCAGATCCTGTACAGGACCAAACGATCCTTGAAGAGATCAGTAAGCATAATCCGGAGGAAGGTGTTGCTATTATGGAACTGATGCCAGCATGGAAACGCTGGGGCTATGAAGAAGGCCTTGAGCAGGGAATGGAGAAAGGCTTGGAGAAGGGTTTGGAGAAGGGTTTGGAGAAGGGTTTGGAGAAGGGCATCGAAAAAGGCATTGAGAAGGGCATCGAAAAAGGCATTGAGAAAGGCTTGAAGAAAGGGTTAGCTAAGGGCAAGGAGCAAGGGACTCAAGCTATTTTGTCCAAATTGGTCGAGAAGGGCTTCACACCGGAACAAATTGCCGACACGATTGATTTACCAATAGAGCAGGTTCAGAAACTATTAGCTCGGTAAAAAATAAATGTAAAACCATTTTGCTCCCCTCTTTGTGAGGGGTTTTCATTTTTTTGTAATGTTATACTACCCATGAGGCATTAAAAAAATTGGCAACTTTTTTGTATTCCAAACCGTTATAGAAGGAAGAAGCGTTAAAAACAATTGAAATGAAATTTTGAGAGGAGTCAGCCCTTTGCGTACAATCTTTTGGAAAAAAGTGTTTTGCCCTATTTCGGTCATGCTCTGCGTGGTTCTTGCTCTATTAATAGGAATAACTTCAATTAAAGCTGGAACAGCTTCAGCCGAACCGAGTAAGCTTACCTTAACCATTGAGGCAGGCTACAACGGTTATGCTAAAGAAGGCCGCTATGCACCGGTCCTTTTTACACTTAAAAACATGGGTACGGATATGAGTGGTGATCTTGTTATAACAACCGTAAGTCCTATTGGGGGTAAAGATGTTACCTATATTAAGCATATAGAACTTCCTGAGGGAAGCGTGAAGCTAATTTCTATGGCACTGCCAGGAATGAATTACAACAGCAAGAATAACAAAGTTGAGTTTTACAAGGGAGGCTATGCCAAAGGAAAAACAGTCTCCTTTGCAGACAAAGCTTATATTACACTAGGGATAAAGACCAATATGCTCGTTGGAGGCTTGGCCCGCGATCCGGATACATTAAATTTTCTTTCTTTGATCGGGGGCACTTCTGCCAGTGTAAGCCCTGTCTCTCTAGGTATCTCAACTTTACCAGATGACCCCATGCTTCTCGATGGTTTGGATGTTCTGGTCTTCAATGATGTGGCAACTGACACACTAGCCGATGGACAAACCCAGGCGATTACGGACTGGGTGCGTGGAGGCGGCACGCTGATTCTTGCAGGCGGACCGCAATATGCTAAAACCGCCAAAGCTTTTGGGTCGCTTGCACCACTCGTTTACGAAGGAACCCAGCAGGTCACATCGCTCTCTGCATTGGAGCAAAAAGCGGGTAAGCCACTAAAGCTTACTGATCCGGTTTCTTTAGCGACTGGACGGGTAAAGGATGGTCAAGTTGTTCTTGAACAGGATGGAGTGCCCCTGCTGATCAAAAAAACAGTCGGCGCGGGAACCATTTACTCTATTGCTTACGATTTAGCCAACCCATCCCTATCTGCTTGGAACGGCAACGCTCCACTTTGGCAAGGTATTCTGGGGAGTCATGTAAATCCCAATTTAAATGCTCACACAGGATCATGGATGAATACACTTTACTCCATCGATAATGCCTTGAACCTATTTCCTTCTATCCATCCACCTAAATTTAAGACCCTGTCGTTGCTTTTTATCCTCTATATTTTTGTTGTTGCTCCTCTGCTTTACTTCATTCTGAAGAGGCTGGACAAACGAGAGTACGCTTGGGGAATCATTCCTATAATTGCTATCCTATCCACCGCCTTCATCTATTCGGTTGGAGCCTCAGACAAGTCATCGACCTTGTCTCATGAATTAAACCGTTACGTACTGGACGGCAGTGGTCAAGGGAAGCGTTTATCTTACACTGCGGTATTCGTCCCGCGAGGTGGAACCGTTGCCGTTTCACTTCCAGCTGACGCCCATGCGATACCCTTCTCTACAGATAACGGATTTGGTTCGCCCTCCAATGAATTAAAAGGAACTTTTGACACGCTTATATACGACGAGGTCGATAAGCAGCGGGTTCAATGGCGGGATGTTCCGTTCTGGTCCGTACGCAAAACAAGATGGCAGCAACCTTCACTAAATGCACTTGGACAATTTACTGCCAGAGCTGTAATCAACGGCTCAAAAACTGAGGGAGAAGTGACCAACGGGACAAAAACAGCCCTAACAGGCGTTTATATCGTTGCTAATGGTCAAGTCATCTCGATTGGTGACCTCGCTGTCGGTGATAGCAAAAGCTTTTCAAACCCTATCTCAACACAACCTAACGTATATTCTGGGGATATTGCTAACCAGATGTTTATTCAGTCGGGTAATAACTATAACGAGAATGAGCGAGAGCGGCAGATGCTTACAAGCTATCTTGAGGAAAGAACACTCAATGGGCAAGCCCACCTCCCCTTCCTTATCGGTTGGAGTGAGGACAACATCTCCGATGTTAAGGTGAATGGCAAAGCCGCCAAAACTGACCGACTAAACATGTGGGTGCAACCTTTCGACTACACAACTGTAAAGAAAGGCAGCATCCAGTTGCCCTTTGGTTATGTAGTTCCGACGATAACGGGGCAGAGCATGAATAATTTATTCCAGGATCCAAATGGATATCTTAATATTGAGCCGGGAAACCTCACGATTGAATATAAACTTCCAATTGAAAGTAAGATCACCTTGACGACCATGTCCGTACGCTTGACAGATAATGTGCCGCTATCGATTGAGATTTGGAATATTAACAAAGAGGCTTGGGAGCCTGTTCCTTTGGGGGGCGCAGCATGGAAAGCAGATAAAAACCCTGAACAGTATATGGGCAATAACAAAATCGTACGTCTAAAGGCCACAGCAACACAACAAATCGGCACCCGTTTCCCAGAAATCTCAATCGAAGGGACGGTATCCCCATGATCGAAATCAAAGAACTTACAAAAAGCTACGGTTCCTTTCATGCTTTACAGAAAATGAACATGTCGGTAGCTAAGGGCACGGTATATGGCTTTGTCGGACCGAATGGTGCAGGTAAATCAACGACCATGGCAATTCTAGCAACTCTTCTTGCTCCTACTTCTGGATCGGTAAAGATTGCAGGACTTGAGGTGGCTGAGCATCCAAAAGAAATTCGCAAGCTGATCGGCTACATGCCTGACTTTTTTGGTGTATATGATCAATTGAAAACGACAGAATATCTTCATTTCTACGGAGCCAGCTATGGCATCCCCCGTTTCAGGCGAGATAAGCTGATACCACAGCTGCTAGAATTAGTTAATCTAAGTGAAAAAGCTGATTTTTATGTCGATTCTTTATCCCGAGGTATGAAGCAGCGACTATGTCTGGCTCGCAGTCTGGTTCATGATCCGGAGCTGCTCATTCTGGATGAGCCAGCTAGTGGTCTAGATCCTCGCGCTCGAATCGAAATGCGGGAAATTCTTAAAGAACTCAAAACGATGGGCAAAACGATCATCATCTCCTCTCATATTCTCCCGGAGCTCGCTGAGATGGTAGATGAGATTGGAGTTATTGAGCGGGGGCAGATGATCGCACAGGGCAAGGTAAGCGATATCCAGAATCGGATGAGAGTGAAACGGATCCTGCATATTCGTCTGCTTGACCGGACTCAGGAGGCTGCTGATTTCATGCGCGATCAACCTTTTACCTCTTCAATCCTCGAGGACGAAGCCGGTTTACATGTTCATTTTACCGGGCAGGATGAGGATCAAGCACAGCTATTGCACGCATTGATTGCTAAAGGCTACGGTATTATATCCTTCAACGAAGCCCAAACCAATCTTGAGGATGTATTCCTGGAGATTACCAAAGGAGGAGGCAACGAGCA
>JACMJI010000223.1 GCA_014380705.1 Gorillibacterium sp.
ATAGATATATGGTCGATATATTATTGAAAGGCGGGAATCAAGATTCCAACTCCCCATGCAGCTATTCATCCGTTGTTTATTTCCACTCTAACAGGGCAACCATTATCAAGATAATGAGCCGTAAAAAAATGTCAAATGCATAGACTGGACGCCTTGCAAAACGGCCGCCACCCAATGGGAGACGGCCGTTTTGCTGTGTTCGGGGGTAGAAAGCTAATTTAATAGCCGGAATAAATGTCCTTGATTATATTATTGACGTTCCGTGATTTGAGGTTTGCGATCAGCATTTTCACTGAAAAGGGCTTGCCTGATGCGAAATACTGTGCGTTTTCTCCACACTGCGGGACCAGCCGGTCCAGTTCACCAAAGAATGCGGCTTCATCCCGCAGCAGAAGAATGTCGGCCTGGCGGGCTTCGGCGGCAGACCAGACATCGCTGAACATATGGCTTCCGCTGCGCTCAAGATACAGGAGATGGAAATTGGACAAGTTGTTTTCGCTTAGCAGGAGATCCTGAATCATTGCCCTGTAAGGCATTACACCAATACCTTCAGCCAGAAGGACATGCTGCCGGGTTGTGTCCTTGACGTAAAATCCGCCGATGGGGCCGTTTAGCAGTACGGTGTCGTTCTTTTGCAGATTTAGTAGTGCCTGCTTGTAAGGGCTTGGGTTTCAATTAAAAATAAACTAAACAAGAGTTCAAAGACAAAATGAATCCTTTTTCCAATATTGAAGTATTATAGGGTAAGAAACTATCTTTCCAACAAGGGAGGAAATCGCGGTGGGAATCTTATCAAGGTTTAGAAGTATTATGGCTAGCAATGTGAACGCCATCTTGGATAAGGCAGAGGATCCAGAGAAGACGATGGATGACTTTGTGCGTTGCTTGAACAGCGACTTGGGCAAGGTTCAGGCGGAAACGGCTTCGGTGCTGGCGGATGAGCGAAGAGCCAAAAGAGCGTTGGATGAATGCAACGCCGAGATCAAGAAGCTGCAGAATTATGCGGAGAAGGCAGCAGAAGCCGGGAATGATGAGGATGCAATAAAGTTCCTCGAGAGAAAGGCGACGCAGGCTGACAATAGAAATGAATTACAAGCTGCATATGAAGCAGCTGCTTTAAACGCTGCAAGTATGAAACAAATACAGGATAAGCTTGTGTTGGATAGGAACCAATTGGAGGCACGCCACGCTAATTTAAAGGGGAAGATGGCGGCGACCCAAACACAGCAAAGATTGAACGCCATCGGTTCTCCCTTAGGCACCAAGGATTCCATTTTTGAGGCCATGGAAGACAAGGTGAATAACGCTTATAATGAAGCCATGGCGATAGCCGAACTCAGAGCCGGAGCAAAGGACGAGCGGGATGACCTTGACGAACTATTTTTGCAAAAAGAAAAGAGTGACAGTAAGAACCCGAAAGATGAGTTAGCAGCGATCAAAGAAAAAATAAAGAATAGAGAATAGTGGTTTCTTCTGAATAGAGGTGAGTAGATGGCGGTTATCGATTACAAATGCCCAAACTGCGGCAGCGGCATGGTCTTTGACAGTGAGACTGGGATGCTGTCCTGTCACAGCTGCGGGAATAAAGAAAATATCGAGACAATTTCAGATCCTTTAACAAAAAGTACAAGCGTAGAACCCGACGCGATGGAGTATCATTGCAAAAGCTGCGGAGCCGTTATTATGACGGAAGAGGAGACCACCGCAACGAACTGCAGCTTCTGTGGTTCAGCCGTCGTACTCGGTGACCGACTGACTGGGGACTTGGCACCGGCGCTGGTCATCCCTTTTTCAATAAGTAAGGAAGAAGCAATGAACGCTTTCCGGAAATGGTGCAGGAAGGGTCGACTAACACCAAACGGATTTATGACAGCAGATCGAATCAAGGGAATAACCGGGCTGTACGTGCCTTTCTGGTTATATGAGTTAAATAGCGAGATTGAAGTTGAGGCCCAAGGCACCAAAGTGAATTCCTACACGAGAGGAGATTACCATTTCACGGAAACCCAGCATTTCGCGGTATACCGGAAGATCCGTCTGAATTATGTGAGGCTGCCGATTGATGCTTCGGAGAAAATGAGTGATCAACTGATGGATAAATTGGAGCCTTTTCCGTACACTGAGCTAAAAAACTTCAAAACACCTTATCTTGCCGGCTACATTGCGGAAAAATACAGCTATAACGGTGAGGAGCTTTTCCCGCGTGCGAAAGAAAAAATCAGTGATTACATCGACGCTTATATTCAGTCTGCTGTAGCAGGGTATACCTCCGTGAGCTATACCCATAAGCAAATTGATACGGCTTTGAAGCATGCGGATTATGCCCTGCTCCCGGTGTGGATGGTAAATTATGATTATAATAAAATGGAGCATATCTTTGCCATGAATGGCCAGACAGGCAAGGTGGTAGGCAAGCCTCCCATCAGCATGGTCAAAGTGGGCGCATGGTTCGCAAGTATTTCCGGAGTTGCTTTCCTTTCACTGAAGCTAATCTCTTGGATGCTGGGAGGGGGATTCTGGTGAGAAAAAATAAAGCGATTCTGGCATTCATAATCTTCCTCGCTGTTTTTCTAACCGTTTCTATGGATAAGACGGTATGGGCAACAGCTGCTACAGAATTGAAGCCATTGGTTTATGATGAAGCAGGTCTGCTTAGTCAGGAAGAGTATGACCGGCTGAATCTGATGGCGAATGAATACGGAGCTAAGCGTGAGACGGACATCGTTATCTATACTTCCAATAACACCGAAAGTATGGATGTCATGAAAATGACAGAGGATTTCTACGATGAGCATGCACCTGGATATGATAAGAGCCATGGCAATGCGGTCATTTTGACGATGGACATGAAGAATCGCGAGGTGTATCTGGCAGGGTTCTACAAAGCGAAGGAGTACCTGGATGATGGCAGGCTTGATAAGATCCGTACCAAGATTACCCCTTATTTAACGAACGGCGACTATGAGCTTGCCTTTGAAAAGTATATTAAAACCGCACACAAATACATGGGATTCCGCCCGGGGGCAAACCCGGACAATATTTTTTTTAATGGTTGGTTTCAATTAGCGGTTTCGCTGGGCATTGCTGGGATTATCGTTGGGC
>JACMJI010000224.1 GCA_014380705.1 Gorillibacterium sp.
CACTCACAACTACTGAAGATTTAACAGACTGATTATTAACTTTAAAGTATTTAAATAAAGGCAACCTCCACGGTTGCCTTTATTTAAAACCAAACCAGAAAGGCAGGAAGCCGAGTGAACACTCCTTCTATCCTTGTACTTGCTATAGTCGGTCTGCTCCTCGGCAGCCTGCTCAACTTAATCGCGGATCGCTTTCTCGAAAGCTCCGCAAAGCATGCAAATGGAATCAAACTTTTTCGTATTATCTATTCATTCATAACCCTGCGACCCATACAACAGACCAGCACAAACCAAACACCAATGCGCTACCCCATCGGGGAGCTAGCCCTAACCATACTCGTACCCCTCACATTCCATTCGTTAGGCTGGCAGTGGGAGATTTTAATCGCCTATATTCTTTTAATTGGACTTTATGTTATCGTCCAAACCGATTTGGCAGAGATGATCATTCCCAATGAAATTGTTTTCTTCGGTTCTGCTATTACTTTGCTGCTGCGTTTGTTTATTCATCCACTTCCTGTCTGGAATTACGCGATCGCTGCTCTCCTGTGCAGTGGGTTTTTACTCTTGATCGGGATTGTTTTCGAGAAGCTACTGAAAAAAGAAGCGATGGGCGGGGGAGACATTAAGCTTTACGTATTCTTGGGACTTGTGCTTGGCATCAAGCTGACCATGCTTAGCCTTTTTCTGGCTAGCTTAGTTGGATTGCTCATATTGCTTCCGCTGCAATTTTTTCAAAGAAAACGCGTAGGAGAGCCTTTTCCTTTTGGGCCGTTTATCGCAGTAGGGGCATGGATAGCTTATATCTGGGGAAATCAACTGGTAGATTGGTATATTACACTGCTCCAATAGATTTATATCAATGATAAATTAAACAAACAAAAAAACTCGCCTCAGCGAGCGAATATCAACCAGATCTGCCAACTACAGACTGGGAAGATAGACAACAGTAGAGGTTGGAATTTCCTTGTTATTGACCAGCATAGTAATGGTTACAGCAATTCTGTCCCCATTTATCCCAATGAAGACATCGCTTACTTTTTCAGACAACACATTAGTTACAGTTCCTGTCCCTGAGATTTGAGTGAAAGAAAGACGATGGTTTGCTGAATCAAAGGTATAGGTCATTGTACCATTAGCACCGGCATCACCATAGCTAAGGATTAGCTTCTCAGTACCGCTTTGGGTAGCAGAGGCGTTCTCGCGTCGGACCGAGTTCGCTATATGGTTGAGTATTGTACGGGAGTCACGCATGGCATTCTCGCGATTGGTCAGTTGAGTTACACTATTATTAGTTTGATTCATCAAGAATAGGATACCGCCCAAAACGATTCCAGTGATTACGAGCACAGCTAAGGCCTCGACAAGCGTTACGCCTCTTTTATTGTTGCGCATCAACATCATCCTCCTAGCCATTAATTGATCTCTACATAAGCTTGTAAGCTATACGACTTGCTAGTCTGCACATTTGTGCAAGTTACCTGAACGAGCCGAAAGTAGGTATTGATATTATAGTTTGTTCCTTTGATATTAAGATTATTACTTGCTGTTGCAGGTAGAGTTAGACTTTGAACCTCAATTCTAACTGTTTGAGCAGCCGAAGAATAGAACAGGGGCAGCGCTACAACGGGTACCCCTTTTAGAGCAGAAATTTGTATAGATGAACCAAAAGGATTGATCGGGGTACCGGGTTTAAGATTTATTTTGATCTCTTCCATGACCGTTCTCGCAACCTGAACATTGTTTTCTTTATCATTATTTTGCTTGGAGAACAAGGTCGATTGTTGCAAAATATACACCATTGCGAGAACAGCAATAGCCAGAATGGTGACGGAAGCGAGCACTTCTATCAAAGTGATACCCCTATGATTTTTCATAATTAGCGACCTGCCTCTTGATTATAGTCTTATAAAACTACTATAGTGGATATCTACCACATTGGAAAGAGGGTGTCCTATGAATATCCTAAAGTCTAAACGCGGAAGCACGCTTATTCTTGTGCTAGGGTTTATTATTATTCTTGTTCTTATGGTAAGCCCCTTAGTGATGAATCTGAATGTGGGACTGCTTCAGGCTGCAACAGATGGACATACCGAGGTTGCCTTTGTTGAGGCTGAATCTGCCGCTGCTGTGTATAAAAGATTGTTTAGTGAAGCAGTTCTGGTAGAAGAAGCAAAAGGTAGTTATTTAGTGGAGTCCGATGCGGTCGCCTTGGCAAACAGCTTAAATACAACGAAGTTATTTCCAAATTTGGAGATCGTCCCACAAACAACTAATGGCAACAATTTCATTCGTTTTGCTTCTTTCAGTGGGCTTGGGCAGCAAAAGAGGGGTAGAGTGCTGGAGCTTGGGTTCGAGAATGTCGTTACAACAGTACCAGGAACGGGTACTGCTCCAACTACAGACAGTTTTTACAACAAGCATGGTGTTATTATCAATGATCCATCACACAAAGATTTATTTAAAGAGGTTTTATCTCCTGGAAAGACATCTAACCCTAACTTTTTTAGCAGTTCATATAACCATGATAACTACGTGAAGGAATTTAATGATTACATGAAGCAATATACTGGAGATGCTTTTATGCCAGGCACCTACTCTTCTATTACCAAATCGATTGATGGGGATGAAACGATTAATGGGAATATGATTG
Source organism: Gorillibacterium sp. (assembly GCA_014380705.1). Next base: position 2,654 of record JACMJI010000224.1, read on the forward strand.
GATATAACGTTAAATTAACAGGTAAAAAATTCGGAGCAATAACAATAAACGGAAACCTTTTTGTGAAAAATGATTTAACTATTGATGGTTCGAATAAGAGTAGATTGGTAGTCACAGGCAATCTGATCGTTGGTGGAAACATATATTTCGGAAAAGAAATGGTCGACCTCACTGTAGGAGGAACACTAGCATCAAAAGGAAGCATTAATTTTAACAAAAAAATTGATAAAATAGCCATTGGTAAAGATTTAATAACATCAGGGGATATGTCCTTTACGTTCAGTCATGATCATTTAAAGGTTGGGGGTATGTTAGCTGCTTTAAATAACTTAACTTTCGATGGTCAAGTTAAACATGCTGCAATAAATCTAGGAGGATTATATGCGGGAGGTTCAATGAATCTTGATAAAAAATGGAAGGTAAACAAGGATGATCCAATAAACATTACCCACAATCCAGCTCCATCTACAGTGCAGGCTCCAACAACGATAACAACCTACAAAGTTAGCACCAACTGGAATTCCCGTGTTTTTTACGGACAACCATGAGCTACCAAGGAGGGCCTCTTGATGTTTAAGACAATATGGAATAGGATAACTCCCAGTAAATCAACAATTGGCATGGAAATTACAGATGAGCAGGTCAAACTTTGTGAGGTTGGAATAGAAGCGGGTCGCAAAATCCGGGTGTTCAATTATGCAGTGGGCACTTTGCCCAAAGACACGATGAGCGACGGTCGGATTAAGAATCCGCTGCAGCTTGAGCATGTCGTTCGAGACTTACTTGAAACAAATAAATGGAACAGCAAGCGAGTGCATTTGGCGATTCCGAGTCAGACTGTGCTAATTAAGACAATCAAGCTGCCCGATGTTGCAGACAAGCAGTTGGAGAAGCTGATTCGATATGAGTTAAATTATAATGCTAGTCTTCCATTCGAGCATCCCCACTATGACTATACACGGATCAGATCCGTTCCACAGGCTCCAGAAGCGTCCATGGTTGCTGTTACAACTGAATCGAGTGTGATTCAGTTGAGTGAGGTGCTGATCGTAGCCGCTCCAATGGAAGTCCTACAAGAGTATATCAAGCTCCTGCATCACGTTAAGCTGACACCGCTTAGCTTTGAGATAAAGCCCTTCGCTTTATTAAGATTGCAAGAGTGGATTACAGAGACAGACTTTGACTCCTTGATCTTAATTGATGTCAATCCTTCGAATTGTGAAATTACGATTGTGGACCATGGCGTATTTCGAATAACACGAAATATGGAGATTCATTTTGGGGGACTAACGGATATCCTTCATGCTGAAACTGATTTTTTGAACAACCTAATAGATCCAAATCGATTGTTTGAGAATGCATGTCAGGACTTAGTAGCGGAATTTGAACGGCTGCTAAATTTCTATCGCTATACATTGGACAATCGGAACAAAGAGTTCCCGGCTATTGTTTTGTCAGGCAGTTTGGACCAGATGGATAAACTTCAGGATTATCTCACGACTCGGTTAAATCAACAGATTATTATGGTTAATGGAGATTCTGATAGAGTAAGCAGGTATTCGGCGTCCGTTGATATTTCCGCTTATGCGGTGCCAATTGGGTTAGCCTTGCGGGGGAAACGATCATGAAATCAATCAACTTATTGCCCAAGGTCCCTTATCTCATTAAAAGCCGCGATTTTCTTGCTCTATTGATTGGATTAATCGGAATTATACTCATCATTGTACAGGTAGTCCTCTCTACAGTTTGGGATAATAATAAAATATCAGCCGGTCTAGCATTCCAACAGAATGCAAGCATTGTACGCGAAAGAATAGCCCAAACAACCCTAGACACAAGAACGCTTTATTACAAGCAAGGCGTGGATATGGTCAAGCTTGTGCAGGACAATCGTCAGGATTTTCTGCCCGTTATCCAATCTGTGTTGGATACGATGACTTACCAAGGGCAAATCATCAATATGAATATTGCTGAAGGCATTCTAGTCGTGAATACCCTGATGCTGACAGAGGAACAATTGACAACTTGTATTGAGGATTTTGAGAAGGTCCCCTATTTTAAAGATATGACTTTAACGGTAACAGAGCATAAGCTATTTAAACCAGAGGACAAGGCGCGGCTCCTCTTTATTACAGGAGAGGTCGTGCCGTTGACCGACCATGAATACTATACCTTGCAGCTTGATATTAAGCTTCCTAAGAAGATTGAGGCGGGGGCGGTGAGTGCTCCATGAAGCAATCCCGGTACAACGGTATTTATCACTCACAGCTGAAAAGTTCTGCTACGGTTGTTGGTTTGGTTCTTCTTCTCGTCATCCTGCTCAATATTGCAATTGCCTCATTCCTGTCGTATCGCTCATGGAGCGGTCTCCGGTTTTCCGAGAATCAGCTTATGGAGCAGAGAGAGCAGCTGCAAGCTGTCAAGGTTAAGCCGCTTGTGAAGCAAGCAGAGGATGAAGAGATCAAGCAGCTGCTTGCTGCTGTTCCGCTTGAATTGATGCTGTCTGATATCGTAAAAGTCGTGAAGGCAACCGCAGCGGAAAACCGTGTTCTTTTTATGCGATTAGCGCAAGAGAAGAATGAAGGATTTCCGCAGATTAGCCAAGCAAGCCCGCAGGCTGCGGATGAGCCGATTCAAGCAAGCGATCCGGCAGTATCATCGACACTTAATCCAAGCAACGCCCAATCCTACAGCTTTTCAGCAACCTTTTATGGTGAGATGAGTGATTTGGTTCGTTTCGTACAGGCGATGTATAAAGCGAAACGCTTATTTACATTTGATACGATTAATATGACCAAGTTAGATCTAACAAGTGATATTGATGTGAATACAATGCTGCAAAAAATGCCTGAGTGGCGTAATGGTCAAATGGTTTATTCGCTGGAGTTGGTCTTTCATGCTTTTACATTACCCGCTGCCTTTGAGCAAGAATTGATCAAGAAAGATGGTAAAGTAGCCATTGGTCAATAACTGAGTAGAATGTGATTTGCATCATTTGATTTCCAAGCTGCAGTTGTAATCATTTAGCTCCTCTTTTAATTAAAATTCCCATAAAGACATGAGGGTGATAGCAACCCTCATGTTTTTTTCGTGCGCCTGAGGTAGATTTCATCGTGAAACTTTTCACAGAATATGTGATCCAACTCACTATTGCTATGGGAGGATTTTTTTATACTTGAGAAAGTTGAATAGAGCAATTAAATGAATGGACGGTAAAGGAGGAAACAGGCACCATGATGCATACACGTGAGCGTTTGGTTTTAATTGGGAACGGAATGGCTGGGGTTGGTACGATTGAACAAATCCTTAAGCTTGCTCCCTCAATGTACGATATGACAGTAATCGGTAAAGAACCTTATCCGAATTATAATCGAATTCAGCTTTCCTATGTGCTTGAAGGCAGTAAAACGATAGACGAGATCGTCATGAATTCATACGAGTGGTACCAGGATAACGGGATTACTCTACACACGGGAACAGCTGTAACTCGTATCGATACAAAGGCTAAGCTAGTTTACACAGACAATGGCTTAACGGTTCCCTATGATAAATTGATTCTAGCTACGGGCTCTAATCCGTTTATTCTCCCGATTCCGGGTGCAGATAAAGCAGGCGTTGTTGGCTTTCGAGATATTGCGGACTGCGAGCAGATGCTAGAGGCTGCTCAAACGTATCAGAAAGCAGCGGTTATTGGTGGTGGGCTGCTCGGTCTTGAAGCAGCTAAAGGCTTGCTTAAACTGGGGATGGACGTTACGGTCGTCCATATTTTTGAGGAATTAATGGAGCGACAGTTGGACATAACGGCTTCCACGATGCTTAAAGCGGAGCTTGAAACCCAAGGCTTGAAATTTGCTTGTGGTAAGCAGACCTCAGAGATTATCGGCAACGAACGGGTAGAGGGTTTGCGTTTCAGTGATGCAACGGAGCTTGAAACCGACTTTGTTGTTATGGCAGTAGGCATTCGCCCCAGCATAGAGCTAGCTCGCAGAAGTGGGATTGAAGTAAACCGTGGTGTTGTTGTTGATGATTATATGTCAACCTCTGCTGCGGATGTGTATGCCGTTGGTGAATGCAATGAACATCGAGGCATCAGTTATGGATTGGTGGCGCCGCTTTTTGAACAAGGAATGGTACTTGCTAAACAGCTCTGTGGGCTGGAAACCGGACCTTATACGGGTTCAATTGTCTCGACAAAGCTGAAAATATCTGGTGTCGATGTCTTCTCCGCGGGAGAGTTTATGGATCAACCGGATCTCGCTGTCGTCAAGACCCAGGATGACTGGAAGCGGGTCTACAAGAAGCTTTTGCTTCGGCGCAACGTTATCGTCGGCGGTGTACTGGTTGGTGATGTCAGCGAGTCAACCAAGATTGCCAAGTGGATTCGCACAGGTGCAGAGATGACGGAAGATATTTACGTTCAATTTCTTGGAAAAGGTTTGCCTGATGCTGGCAATGATGTTGCTGAAATGAGCAATGATGAGATTGTTTGCGGCTGTAAAGGGGTAACCAAAGGGATGATTGTCCATGCCATCACCGAGAATGGATTAACGACAGTAGACGGTGTAAAAGCTTGTACAGGAGCAACCAGCTCTTGTGGAGGTTGCCGCCCCGTCGTAGAACAGATTCTGCAGTATGTGCTGGGTGACCAATATGATGGTTCGGCGGTTAAAACTGGAATTTGCGGTTGCACAACGATGAGTCGCGATGAGGTTGTCGCTGCGATTGAAGAAAAAGGTCTGACTACGATTAAAGAAGCGATGAATGTTCTAGAATGGAATAATGAAGAGGGCTGCTCCAAATGTCGCCCGGCTTTAAACTATTATCTAGGGATGCTCCGTCCCAAAGAATACGAGGACGAAAGATCATCGCGGTTTGTTAACGAGCGCTACCATGCTAATATTCAGAGGGATGGTACATTTACAGTTGTCCCTCGGATGTATGGCGGTGTAACCACGGCAAAGGACTTGAAGAAGATTGCGGATACAGCTGTCAAATACAACGTACAGATGATCAAAGTAACGGGTGGGCAACGTCTTGACTTGATCGGTGTAAAAAAAGAAGATCTTCCTGCGGTCTGGGAGGAGCTGGATATGCCTTCAGGTTATGCCTATGCTAAAGCACTGCGTACAGTAAAAACCTGCGTGGGCTCTCGCTATTGCCGCTTCGGAACCCAAGATTCGATCGGAATGGGTATCGATTTGGAGAAGAAATTTGAACGTTTGGATATGCCAGCTAAATTTAAGATTGCAGTTAATGGCTGTCCGCGTAATTGCGCGGAGTCCTGTACCAAGGACGTCGGAATTGTCGGCAATGACGGCGGCTGGGAAATTTACGTCGGCGGTAACGGCGGGATTAAGGCTCGCTTGGCCGATCTTTTGTGCAAAGTAAAAACGGATGAAGAGCTAATGGAGATTACGGGAGCTTTTATGCAGCATTACCGAGAGACAGCTAACTATCTCGAAAGGACCTCGGATTGGATCGAACGAGTGGGCCTTACAAGTGTCCAACAAGCCGTAGTTGATAATATAGCTAATCGTAAAGTTCTTTACGAGCGCATTGAGCTTGCTCTTACTCAAACAACGGAGCCTTGGGCTAAGGTCATTCAAAGTGAAGAAATGAAGGAAAAGCTTTACCGAGGAATTACTGTTTAACCCGACAATAGGAGGTCTTTGGTGTGTCGATAACAAAACAAGATATTAGCTTGTACCATACAATTGGCAGGGTGGGGGATTTTTTGCCTCGTATGGGCATTGTAGTTAGACTGAGCGGAGAAGAGCTTGCCGTATTTTGTCTCAGTGATGGAACCCTATGTGCGCTGGAGAACAAAAATCTCCATGTAAGGGGCGGTCCACTTGCTGAGGGAATCGTGTCTGGACATTATTTGTATGATCCGCTCTACGATACCAAAATCAATTTATTAAATGGTAAAGTCGAAGCTCCAGAAATGGGATACATTAAAACCTATCCATTAAATATAACCGAGGATGGACTTGTTCAGGTCCACTGCTTGTCGATGAAGGTTTGATAATTCCTAAAAAGAGTTGTCCAATTCTAAATGAAGTGTATAATTTCGGATAGATACCCTACGAATGTGGAGATGAGAGAGAGAAATGTTTACAGAATCAAATGAGAACATGGTTGAGTACGCCCTCAAGAAGAAGAAGTTTTTGGACAAACACCCGTTTCGTTACTTACTTTCTTCTGGCCTAGCTGGTGCTTACGTTGGAGTCGCTGTGATCCTGATGTTTTCGGTTTCAGCACCCCTGTATGCTGTACATTCTCCGTTTACAGCCCTAATTATGGGGCTTTCCTTTGGCGTTGCTTTAACGCTTGTCGTGTTCGCAGGATCAGAGCTTTTTACGGGGAATAACATGGCTTATGCGATCAGCACGTTTTCAGGCGCGACTACAGTTAAAGATACACTGAAGAACTGGATTTGGTGTTGGATCGGTAATTTTATCGGTGCTTTTATATTTGCGGCGTTAGTGTATGGTGCAGGCTTGTTTAAAGGAATTCCCCCAGAGCATCAAATTATGGTTTTGGCGGTCAAGAAGATGACCTTACCCTTTAGTGAGTTATTTTTCCGTGGAATACTTTGTAACTTCCTCGTCTGTTTAGCCATCTGGACAGCCAATCGTGCCAAAAGCGAAACCGCTAAGCTAATCCTTATCTTCTGGTGTCTGTTCGCCTTCATTTCCTCCGGATTTGAACACAGCATCGCCAATATGACGACATTATCGCTTGCTCTTCTGCTGGAGCATCCAACTGCCGTTACGATAGCAGGATTGTTTCACAACCTCATCCCAGTCACTCTTGGCAATATTGTCGGTGGTGGTCTGTTTGTAGGAACGGCTTACTGGTTAATTACTCCCATAAGAAACTACAAAAGTAAAATGACTGCTGTTCCTGAAGAAAGCCATAACAAAGCTGGCAAACGGGGTTAGTTGTATAGGAATGGAAATCTAAAACCATAGGATAAACGCTTATCGGCGTCTTTAGGCGTCGTGCGTTTACTGATGCGGAATCAGAACTATTTATATATAATCAGCTATAGCAAAAAAACCGTTAGGGACCAGCCCTAGCGGTTTTGCTATGTCTTTATAGTGGGATCGTTACACGCGACAGACCGAAGTAGGGCAGGACTCGCAGTGGCAGATGTTTTTCAGGAAAATATCATCCTTAATAACAATATAGCCATTGTCGTAATCCACTGCGCCTTTCTTGCGAAGATCGTTGAGCATTCTGTTAACACTTTCCCTTGTAGCACCAATCATGTCAGAAAGCTCAGAGTGGGTTAACTTCTTGGTGATCATCACATCACCACTCGCTTGCTTCCGGCCGTAAGTATGGGATAGCCGGAGCAGGGTTGAACACAACGCGCCTGGCTTACCGTACATGACCATATCCCGAAACTTGGCTTGTGTTATGCGGTGGGTCATCCCCATCCATTTCATAAAGTCGATGGCCAACTCACCGTGCTGCCAGACTAGGATCTCAAGATCACTCTGCTGAAGAACACCAACCGTGCAATCCTCCATTGCGGTAGCACTAAAGGTTTGTCGCGAATTATTAAACGGATCAATTTGTCCGAGCATGTCATCCGCTTGGTGCATATATAAGATAAGTTCCTTACCTTCATCTGTGGACTTTGTAATCTTTACCCGACCACTTTTAATATAGAAGAGTCTGTCTGAAGCGTCACCTTCCCAATAGAGGTGGGTGCCGATTGGATATTTCTGTTCGTACATGATTTCCTTGAGAATCGCTAGGTTTTCCTCCGAGAAGATGGAGGTATTACCTGGGAGAACCTGCTCAAGAATGGTTTGGGTTTCACTCAATGGATTTCCCTCCCAATGTGGCCAATATACAATAGTATATCCTAAATCAACCCGATCTCGTGTGAGAATTGTCATTGACCGACGAAGTTTTGAGAGTAATTCTTTATGTGATTTTATTTACAGAATAATGGTCCTTTATCGCAGATAATGAGGTTAATTGAGCACTAAAATGCCCTAGGAAGGGAGGGGTTTACGATGCTAACAGGGGTTATCCTGGCAGGCTATCATGACCGTAAGACAAGCACTAGCGCTAAAGCGCTACTACCGTTCTGTGGAGAGATGTTAGTACAACGTCAAGTAAGAATGTTAAAGAGCATTTGTTCGGAAGTTATTATCGTCACCAACGAACCCAAAACCTATTTGCCGATACTGGGCAGCTCCGTGCGAATCATCACTGATTATTTTTCGGGGAAGGGTCAACTGGCTGGCATGCACGCTGCGATGTCACTATCCACCTCAGATCATTTGTGGTTGGTAAACGGCGATATGCCATTTATTTCTGCGAAGGCAGCTAAATACATGAATGAAGAATTGACACCAGATGTGGATGCAGTGGTTCCCCAGTTTGATGGGCAATTGTATCCGTTGCACGGTGTATACCATAAAAGCTGTGTTCAAGCCGTTTCCTCTGCATTAGAGAAAGGTGAACACGATCTGAGCGAACTGACAGGTTCACTGAAGATTAAAGTACAGGATGAGGCGTTTTTTCGCAAGTATGGCTTAGAGACTCATTTTGTAACGAATATCAATACAACAAATGAATATCATCACGCCATGCAGTTGAATTACTCCTTGCAATACCAATCAGGGGCGATTCACTGTATCTGATGAATGAAGAAAACTTCCCAATTCGGGAAGTTTTTTTCATTCATCAGAAAGTATAAACCGCGTTAGCGGGAAATCTGTATGATTAATCGACCATAATCGTCCATTTCACCACATTAGCGGGAAATCTGTATGAATAATCGACCATAATCGTCCATTTCACCGATCCAGCACACCCAATCGGGACTTGCAGAAGTGCTGAATAATCATAATACATAACACATTCCAATGCGCCTCTGGCTATGGCCCAAAATCTAACTCCCCCACCAGCCTGCGACTATGCTTCACCCAACTTCCCGATGTTTTTGAAGAGGTATGCTCATTATTGAGCAAAGTACGTTTATCTTACTACATCAGAATGTAAAAGCACTTCATAAGGTTCATTCTAATTCAGCACCGGTAAACGCTATGGTAACGAATGAGAGAAACTAGCTTCAGTAGAAATGTGGTCTTTAATCTAGGTCCGGTAAGTACCCAACTCCAATGAATTAGTGAACCTAAACTCCTTATTCCTGAAGCAAAACTCACTAAATCTTGCTGAAATTGAGATATGAAGGGAATAGTGAAGCTAAGTTCCTGATTAAGGATAGCCA
>JACMJI010000225.1 GCA_014380705.1 Gorillibacterium sp.
CGGCAATGCTGTTCTCAAATGCCCGGGTAAAATTCCCTTGATCAAGCACGAAAAACCATAATAGAAAGACAAGTACAGAGATCCCAACGACAATTGGAACAAAGACACCTGAGATTTGGTCAGCTAACCGCTGAATCGGAGCCTTCGAGCCTTGGGCTTCCTCAACAATACGGATGATTTGGGCTAAGGCTGTTTCTTTCCCGATTTTAGTAACCTCGAAAACCAATACACCATTCTTATTGAGTGTTGCACCGATTACTGTGTCTCCCGCCTTTTTGTCAACCGGGATACTTTCGCCTGTAAGCATCGATTCATCAACTGCTGAAGCGCCCTCCTGGATAACGCCATCAAGTGGGATTTTCTCGCCTGGCTTAACCCGGATCAGATCACCCAACTGAACAGCCTCAATTGGAAGCTGAAGGTCCTCTCCATTTCTAATAACGGTAGCTGTTTTGGCCTGCAGACCCATTAACTTCTTAATTGCGTCTGATGCATGACCCTTGGCTAATGCCTCCATCCACTTACCAAGTAGAATCAAGGTAACGAGAATCACGCTGACCTCGAAATATAAATGAGGCATTAACATATGCTCCATACTGCCAGCCTGGGCGTAACGAATCGTCTCTTTCAGGCTATAAAAGTAAGCTGCAGATGTACCCAATGAGACCAATACATCCATATTGGCACTCCCACTTCGCAGCGATTTAAATGCACTGCGATAAAACGGCCATCCAATGATAAACTGCACAGGCGTTGCTAATAGAAGCTGGAACCAAGGGTTCACAAAAAGTTCTGGCACATAAACATTTAGCTTAAAATGAGCAAACATTGCCCACAAGAGTGGAATGGACAGAATAGCTGAGATAAAGAAACGCAGCTTCAGAATCGTACGAGCTTGGTGCTTATCAGCATCCTCTTCCTTAGCCGCTTCTGTATGAAGCTTAGCTTGGTAACCAATGGCTTCGATCTTGGAGGAAAGCTGAAGGGCAGTGACCTGCTCTTCATTGTGTATAATCGTCGCTCGTTCCATCGTCAAATTAACCGTTGCTTCAACGCCAGGAAGCTTATTAAGGACCTTCTCAATGCGAGCAGCGCAAGCAGCACAGGTCATTCCGCCGATATCGAATTCAGATTTCCTAGTTTGACGCACAGGTTCAGTCATTTTACACCCCTTTCTTTAAGGGGTTTGCTATACCCCCCTACCGTATATATCGTAGCATGATTTTATTGTGAATTCAACCTAACCCTTTATGATATTGTTCCCCATGCAAATAAAAATGCTGCTGTAGTTATCCAACTTCTACAGCAGCATTTTTTAGTTTATATCATTAATATTTAATGATTCGAAATACTATAAGCGAAAGCGAGATAACATTTCTTGCAACAGCTCGGCCTGACTGGCTAATGCTTGAGAGGAAGAGGCGATTTCCTCCATTGCAGCAAGCTGCTCCTCACAGGTAGCGGACACCTGCTGCGTTGCATCTGCACCATGGTCGGCCGATTCTCTTACTTGACCCATCATCCCTGAGATATGAGCACTGCCTTCGTCCATATATTTAATAGCTGATGACATGGCATCCAGTTTATAAGCAACTTGATCCACAGAGGATTGGATCGAAGAAAGCACGTCATTAATTCGCTCAGATAATATCGTTCCCGCTTTAATGGTGCTTTGGTCAGCTGCAACCCACTCTGCAGCTTGCTTGGTTTCATTTAAGATTGCCTCTACTAGTAAAGCCACTTGATCCGCAGACTCTGTGGATTGTTCAGCTAATTTGCGAACCTCAGAAGCAACTACAGCAAACCCTCTTCCACTCTCACCAGCACGTGCAGCTTCGATAGCTGCATTCAGAGCAAGTAGATTGGTTTGGGTGGAGATGTTTCGGATGATGGAAACAATGCCACCAATTTCTCCAGAGCGTTCTGCCAGCTGTCCAATAGCTGCATAGGTTTGATTATTTGACTTCATTACTTGATGCATTTGATCAACAACTAGCTTTCCTTGCTCGTGCCCTTCACGAGCGGAGGTGGAAGCTTGATTCATGAGTATATTAACATCGCCGGATAATACAGCAATTCGTTTCATTTCGTCTGTCATCGTATCCACGGTATCCGCTGTATTCCGTACGAGAATCAATTGACGATCAGCGCTATCGGCAAGCTTCTCCGTGAGCGAACCCACATGCTCCGTAGATGCACTTGTTTGTTGTGAAATAGCTGACAATTCTTCCGAAGCTGCGGCAACTTGGTGGGTTACTTCGCTGATACCTATAACAATCTGCCGCAAGTCATCATTCATGCGATTGACACCTATTGTTAGGCTGCCAATTTCATCTTTGTTGGTTACAGGGATTGACTTGCTGCTTAAATCACCCTGAGTCACACACAATAACCTAGACTCCACTACCTTAATCCTTTTTGTGATGCGCTTAGAAAATACGAAAGTAATTACGATGGTAACAAGCATAATGATAAGTCCGATCCAAAGAAATTGAAGAAGAGCGTCACGATTGGCTTCTTCAATCATTTGCTGTACTTTCGGATTACCAATATAAATCATACCGATTACCTTATCGTCTATTGAGCGAATAGGCTCGTACGCAGAGAAAACAGTTGTTCCAGCTACATTAGCATTTCCAATGAAAGCTTTCCCCTGAACCAAAACAAGCTCGACAATTGCTGGGGCGGCTTGAGTCCCCGTCTTCCGTTTGCCTTGCTGGTCCTTAACCGTGGTCGCTATTCTAGTATCACCGAGAAAAATAGTGGCCAAATTACCATTTGTCGATTCCATGATCGAATCAATGATCGTATTCTGATCATTTAACGCTTTCCCGCCTTTATACAGGATGCCATCCTTCGCTTCCCAATGACCTGGGTAAGTTAAATCAAACATTGCCTTTTCCATGTTGAGTTGAACTTGAATGGAGTTCTCCGCTTCCTCTTGAATCTTTGCTTTTTCCAAAGATAATCCAAGATAACCCATCACACCAACAGCTAAAAAGACAAGAATAAAGGCTAGCATAAAAATTTGGGTGCCTAATTTAATTTTGATCGTCCTACGCGTTTCCTCCATTGCAGCATCTCCCATTTTGTAAGTGAGTATATATCTAATATTATCTACATCATTATAGCTCTAAACAGAATAAAATTCGATAGTATCCTTGCTTCTATCAGGTTTTATGTCGAATCATGGCATAAAGATATAGGACTTTTTTTGTAACTATAATTCTAATAACACCCCCTCTCCTTTCGGTGTTTTTTCACTCTACTAAATTTATGATAATTTGTTAACATAATATATGTTATGTTAACAAATAGAAGCAGGCCGCCCTGCTAGCAATACGTAATGGAAAAAAAGGGGGCATTTTGCGCAAAGCTTCCCCGCAGAATCAAATACTCTTTGATCGCCTTTTGCAGCGATATCACTGATCGGAAAATCCTTCTTCTTCCCCATCTTTTGCTTCCGAATGGAATTAACCCATTCACACACAATATACTTGTGTGATAGGATTCCCTTATTTTGGGTTGCGATAAAAACATGTTTAGTTAGATGATTTACGTTATTGTATGATATAATTTTGAAACCAAATAAATTTTAAGGAGATGATCTACATGGAGCATATTGTGAAATCGGAAAGCGAAATTCGCACAAGGTTTCAGATAACAATACCAGAAAATATCAGAACAAGAGCAAAGCTGAATATTGGTGATTCATTACTATGGCAGTACGATGAGTTACGACAAGAAATCATTGTTATGCCCAAACCAAAATCTTTCTCAGAAAAATTATGGGGGCTTGGTAAAAATATATGGGAGCAAGAATCGACGGATGATTACATTCGCAAGGAGCGTGACGAATGGTAACATCCAACTTTTTTACAGGTATTAATAAAATAGCGTTAGACACCAACATGTTCATTTATGTTTTTGAGCAGCATCTCGAATTTGGTGAGAAAGCCAAGGCCCTTTTGGAGCAAGTAGAAAATGGTGTAATTTCAGCGGTAGCCTCTGCGGTTTCCTTAACAGAAATTTTGGTCAAACCCATTCGAGAGGGTAACTTGAATCTCGAAAAGCAATATAAACTTCTTTTTACTCATTTTCCGAACCTAAGTATTATACCTATTGATAATTCCATAGCAGAACGTGCTGCTTATTTACGTGGGATATATGGCTTAAAAACTCCGGATGCATTAATTGTAGCTAGTGCGATCGCTGCTGGCGCTGAATTATTTATAACCAATGATTTACGATTAGAACAAGTGAGAGAAATAAAATGTGTGTCTATTGGACAAGTATAGATTGTAAGTTGGCACTTGAGGTAATACCAGCGACATGACAGTTAACTGAACTCGAAAAGTGGAAGTCCTTATTTATCAGGAGCTTCCACTTTGTTTATTATTTACATCCGCATTTAACCACTTTAACACCTTCTCTCCTGAACTCAACTTAATATATCGTCGTATCAAGAAAGGCCTTAAAATAGTATGTTCTCCGAATGATTATTGCGGCTCATTTTATATAAATGCACATGAGCATCGTGCAATTGGGTTTGAGATCACAAACGAAGTGGAATATTATAATAATAAGATATATACAATAGTGTATGTCGTATAGTATTATGAGCATAGGAGTTGATTAGATGAGTGATAGTAAAGAAATTATTAGCTCATTAACAAATGAGTTGCGGCGTGGAACGATCATTATCGGCGTGATGAGTCAACTGTCTGAACCTCAATACGGGTATTCGCTTGTCACAATCATGGAGACCAAAGGGATTGATGTGGAACCGGGCACACTCTATCCCCTCTTGCGGAGACTTGAGAAACAAGGATTGTTAGAAAGCAAGTGGGATACGAATGAGGCTCGTCCCCGGAAGTATTATTTGCTAAGTCCACTGGGCCAAAAAGTTTATGAACAGCTATGTTTGGAATGGAAAAAGATGGTTGGCGGTTTAGCGAGTCTAATTGATCTCTAGGGAGGCCAGTAAGATGGAAGTAATCGATCGGTATATTTACACAGTTGTACAGAAACTACCTCAACAGCAGCGGGCGGAAATTGAAATGGAATTAAGAGGGTTAATCGAGGATATGCTAGAGGAACGCGTTCACGGAGGAGGCAATCCCCCAGAGCAAGTGAAGGAAGTACTACTTGAGCTTGGGGACCCACGCGATTTAGCTGCTAAGTATAGGGGATATCAAAAATATTTGATTAGCCCAGAGCTGTTCTACCCCTATATCTCCGTTCTTAAGCTGGTGATGTTTGCTCTGTTCATCGCAATTACTGTCGTTTATGTGGTTGAATCCATA
>JACMJI010000021.1 GCA_014380705.1 Gorillibacterium sp.
CTCCACAGCTTCCTTGACCGCACAATTAGGTTCCTTATGGTGAACACATCCACGGAATCGACAGGCTTCTGTAAAGGACCGGAATTCGCGGAAACAGCTGCCCAAATCCTCTGCTTCGAGCCCTTCAAAATCAAGCTGGGTAAAGCATGGAGAATCCGCAACCCAACCGCCACTTTTTAAGGGGATCAGCTCAGTGTGCCGGGTCGTATGCTTTCCTCGTCCCAGCCTTTCACTGATTTCGTTCGTTGCGAGCGTTAAACCAGGTAGCATGGCATTTAAAAGTGAAGATTTACCTACACCGGATTGGCCAGAGAATACACTGACTACGTCCGATAGACGAGAAGAAACCTCCTCAATACCTCGACCAAGCTTAGAACTAGTCGAATAAATTCCGTAGCCCATTTGTTCATAGGGACGGATGATATCTGCAATTTCGATTTCACTTACAGGGGTTAGCAAATCGGTCTTGGTTAGTACAATGATCGTATCAAGATTAGCTGATTCAATATGAACCAAAAATTTATCTAACAGATGGGGGTTTAGAATCGGTCGGTCTACGGAAAAAACAAGCACAGCCAACTCAGCGTTGGCAACAGGTGGACGCGTAAGCTCCGTTACCCGAGGCAGGATGTCATCCACCACACCTTCGCCATGCTCAGTCAAACCGAATTCAACCTGGTCCCCCACGAGTGGTGAGATGTTACGCTTTTTCAAGATGCCTCTTGCACGGCATTGAATCAAATCTCCGTCATCTGGATGCTTACCCTCAGCTAGTACATAATAAAATCCACTCAGGGCTTTAACAATCATTCCAATTGCCATCTTTACCCTCCCTGCTGCGCAGGTGTTTCTGTGGTGCCAGTTACAGGCTCTGCACTACCGTTACCGCTTGCGGACGTTTCCGGTGATGGAGAAGCTCCATCAGGCGAATTCACAACCGTTGGAGTAGGCGTAGCCGTTGGCGAAGGTTTATTAATTGTATTTAGGTACATCTCATACGTGAATGTATAGGTCTCAAACAAGGTGTTATCCCTTAGTACCTGCACCTTTGCGGGTTGGCTCTTCGTGACCACAACCGGAACGGCAAAGGATTTAGCCTCACTGATCTGCTCATTGACAACAACCTGCTTATCGGATTGCACATCGGTGACCTGAATCAATATGGTTGAGGATTCGCCAGCTTTGGCCGGTGAGATCGAGGGTAAGCTAAATACAGCATCATACACGTCTTTCGGTCTGCCTGTGGAAACATATAAAACAATATTCTCTGCACCCGGGTCAACTTCATCGTCCGGATTATAGGGGAATTGCTTATAAATCAACCCTTCAGGCTGCTCAAAGCTTGAGTGGTATATAATATTATCATTACTAACAGATAATCTGCGTACAGTCAGCATAGATTTAGCAAGTTCAAGCTTCTTCCCTATTAGATTAGGCATGGAAACTTGAGCCTGTTCCTCAGCAATGGTGAAAGAAACGGTATCCACTTTAGGATCAATGGTTTCACCTGGCAACGGGATTTGATCGAGGATCGCATCCTTTGGTTGATCGGAGGGCTCGGTATCAATCAATATTTGATCTTCCGTCATCCCTTGATCCTTTAAAGATTTCATTGCCTCAGTTATTGATTTCCCAGTGTAGTCAATCATTGTAATTGCACCAGGACCATCGCTTACGGTTAATGTTATGAACTCAGGCTTAACTTTCACTGTACCGCCAACTGGAGATTGATCGATGATTAAGCCTTTAGCGACGACAATATCATGTCTGTGCTCAAGCTTTACTTCAAATCCCGCATCCCTCAGTGTTTTCTCAGCTGCTGCAGCTTCCTGTGATTTAACATTCGGAATAATGATATCCTCAGGTGAAGCTGCCATCCGCTTCACTATTTGAGCTGCGAACAATAACCCAACAACGATTAAAATGAACACACAACCCCAAATCGCAGGTTTAATCCATTTCCTCTTACTTGATGCTGCTAGCTTGGCTTGATTACCCGACCTTCGGGATAAATAACTATCATCTCGAATAGCAGGTACGACTCGCGTACGCTCTGCATCATCCTCATCAATATCAGTGAACATAAGCTTAGGTTCATTGCGTCGTTCCGGTCGCAAGCATGTTTCCAAATCCTCAAGCATTTCCTTTGCAGACCGATATCGACTATCCGGATTCTTACGCATGGCTTTCAGGATAGCATTCTCAACACTTTGCGGAATGAGCGGATTGATTTTACGTGGGTCCTCTACATTTTCCTGAAGATGCTTGAGCGCAACACTAACCGGGCTTTCTCCTGAAAAAGGGAGCGTTGCAGTCAACATCTGGTAGATTACAATTCCGAGTGAATAAAGATCGGACTTGGCCCCAGCCTTGGTTCCCTTAGCGTGCTCCGGCGAAAAATAATGAACGGAACCCACAACAGAACCCGTTTGAGTAATGCTTGAGGAAGCTCCTGCACGAGCAATACCGAAATCGGTTACTTTAACCCTACCGTTACGACCGAGTAAAATGTTATGAGGCTTGATATCCCGATGAATAATCTGATTGCTATGTGCATGATCAAGAGCATCACAGATTTGAGCAGCAATGTTTACCGCTTCTTCTACCTGGAGTGGGGCTCTTTCTTTGATTAGGTCGTTGAGTGTTTTCCCCTCAACATATTCCATCACGATGTAATGAATGTCCTCCCGCTGTCCAACATCATAGATGCTTACGACATTTGGATGGGACAAGGCTGCAGCAGATTGAGCTTCACGACGGAAGCGTTGGATAAATTCTTCATCATTAACGAACTGGGAGCGCAACACCTTTACGGCGACGATCCGATTCAGAAGAATGTCTCTTGCTTTATAGACAAGAGCCATTCCACCCCCACCAATGCGGTCAAGGATTTCGTATCTTCCAGCAAGTGTCTGACCGATCATCGTCATCCCCCCTTACGTATCATTTCTGTAGGTACATTCTCAATCAGGACGACAGTGACGTTGTCATCTCCACCTGCTTCCAAAGCACTATGTACGAGTTCATCCGCTACTTGTTCCAGGTCTTCATCGGCATGCACCAAACTGCGCAATCGACTTTCTGGCACAAGTCCGCTGAGTCCATCACTACAGATCAGAATGACATCACCAGACTTCCAAATGTAACGCCTGATTTCGGTTTCAACGGCAACATCTGTTCCAAGGGCTCGTGTAAGCACGTTGCGCCGCGGATGCCTCTCCGCTTCTTCCCTAGAAAGCTGTCCTGATTTAACAAGCTCATTCACCAAAGAATGATCTTCAGTTAATTGCCGCAGCTCGCCATCCTGCAACAGATACGCACGGCTGTCACCAATATGGGCAACAAGAATATCCGTCTGTCTAGCCAGAACTACGACGACGGTTGTCCCCATTCCGTTAAACTGTTCCCGACTTCCTGCCATCTCATAGATCCGCCGATTTGCATCGGAAACAGCTTCAATGAGCAACCGTTCGCAATCCGTTTCCGTCATATCTTCTTCTACATACAGCATCCGCTTGTGAATCAACTCAACTGCTAACTGGCTGGCTGTGTCCCCCGCTTGATGTCCGCCCATCCCATCTGCCACAATACCCAGGGTAAAGCCTTGAAGATCGGGCACAACAAGCGACCGATCCTCGTTGACGATACGGATATTCCCAATATCCGTCCTACTGGCTGTTCTCATCCCCATCACCTCTTCGTACTCGACTCCATATGCTTGGCACGCAGTTGCCCACATGCTGCTGCAATGTCACTCCCCTGCTCACGCCGGATCGTTGCATTGATTTTGCTACGCTCCAGCACCCGCTGAAAGGTGAATATATCATCCCTTGACGTGCGGGTAAAATTACGCTCATGCACATAGTTGACAGGAATTAAATTTACATGACTGAGCGGGAAATTTTCCTTAAGCAATGCTGCAAGCTCCTCAGCATGCTCTTGTCCATCATTAACGCCGCCCATAAGGGCGTATTCGAAGGTGATTCGTCTTCCTGTCTTCTCCACGTAATATTTACATGCTTCAATAACCTCAGCCAGCGGAAAGCGCCGATTGACTGGCATCAGTTTAGAACGCAAGGCATCATTTGCCGCATGAATGGATAAAGCCAGGTTAATCTGCGTATCCTCATCAGCAAAGCGAAAGATATTAGGTGCGATGCCGCTTGTCGATACCGTGATATGCCGTTGTCCGATATTAAGACCCTTTTCGTGAATCATCACACGCAGAAATTTCATCAAGGCATCATAGTTCTCGAAAGGCTCCCCGATCCCCATCACAACGATGCTGCTGACCCGTTCTTCGTTCACATCAAGAAGCTGCTGAGCTTTTACTACCTGAGCGATAATCTCCCCGGGTGTAAGATCACGTTTAAGGCCGCCTAAAGTAGACGCACAGAATGTACATCCGACTCGGCATCCGACTTGCGTAGTGACACAAACGCTGTTCCCGTAGTCATGCTTCATGATGACTGTCTCAATGGCATTCTTATCATAGAGTTCAAAAAGAATCTTTACCGTTCCGTCCTGCGCCTCTTGGCGGGCAACCTCATCCAGCACGATAAATTGGAACTGCTCGATCAGTTTTTCTCGTAAGGTTTTGGACAGATTCGTCATCTCTTCGAAGTTAGATACGCGTTTGACATATAGCCAATCAAAAATTTGTCCAGCACGAAATGAAGGCTCCCTATTGTCCTTCGTCCATTGTTGCCATTCTTCATATGTCAAATCGTAAACGAACGGTTTCATCTGATCACAACCTATTTCGTATAATGGGACTACGCCCTAAACCCTGTGGAGAGAGAATGAGCGTAAGCCTGTTCATTCCCACTATTTTAACATAGGTTCACTCATTTTGCTCAATCGAGCAATAAAAAAACCATCCGTTCCAAAATCACTCGGCAAAAGCTGAAGCATCCCTTTTTGGGCTTGCTGCTTCAACTCATGTAACCGTGCAGGAGTTGGCTTCTGCGGCTGGTTGGACTCAACAGATTCATCGAAATCGTTAGTTGTGCTGCCAAGCATAGCAATAAAATGTTCAGGAAAAGGAGCGAGCGCATATTGGGTGTGATCTGCAAGAAACGTTTTAACACGATTCGCATTTTCCTCAGGCTCCGTAGTACAGGTGCTGTATACCAGAATACCACCTGGTTTGAGTAATCCGTGTACGGCCTCCAAAAGCTCCTTTTGCAAATTAGCCACGGCCTGGATATCTTTCTCCTGCTTATACCATTTAAGCTCCGGCTTGCGGCGAATAACGCCAAGACCTGAGCAGGGTGCATCTAGTAAAATGCGATCATAAGACTCAGCGGGAAGCTTTTGCCCAAGCTCTCTGGCATCCGCTACGATTGTATGGATACTAGACAAACCTAGACGTTTAGCCTGAGTGGAAATAAGCTTTTCTTTGTGTTCATGTACATCACAGGCTGTGATCTGCCCACGATCCCCCATAATCTCCGCCATATGGGCAGTTTTACCGCCTGGAGCAGCACAGCAATCCAACACTTGCATTCCCGCTTCAGGTGCAACGGCTTCGGCAACGAGCATGGAACTTTCATCCTGAACGCTAACCTTACCCTGCTCATACCACATCGAAAAAGCCAGGTTGCCGCCCCCTTCGACCACTAAACCTGACTCTGCAAGGGCGGAAGGAAACACCTTTAAACCTTCCTCACGAAGTTTACCGGCGACGTCTTCTGGTAACCCTTTTAGTCGGTTAACACGTATACTGCTATGTGGTGGTTTATTGTTTGCAGCACATATTTGCTCCGTAACATCTACGCCATATCTATGAACATAACGAGCGACCAACCATTCCGGATGAGACTCCGACAATGCGATTCGCTTGATATCAGAGAGTGAAGCTTGCGGTTTTAGCTGCTCCTTTTGGCGAATGACGTTTCGCAGAACACCATTGACCATCCCCGAAATTCCTAGATGCCCCCGCTTTTTGGCGACATTTACAGCCTCACTTACAGCAGCATGGGAAGGAATTCGGTCCAAATAATAAAGCTGGTAGAAGCTCAGCCTAAGCAGGCTTCGCACCCACGGCTGCAGCTTGTCCAGCCCACCAGTTAAAAAACGTCCCAAATAATGATCAATCGTGTTCAATCGTTGGATCGTTCCATAAACAAGCTCAGTCGTAAGTCCAGCATCAGCGCGAGAGAGCTCCAGCTTCTGGAGTGTTCGATTTAGCAATAGATTGCTGTAGGATCGATCCTCCTCGACCCGAGTTAGGATGTCCATTGCAGCTTCTCTGGCACTCACCTTTGGCTTCTGACGGGTAGTTGGTTGCTTCACTTCTTTGTGGACCCCTTTCGTAGGTTTCATTGGCCCAACACCATTCCAGGTTGGATACCCCCGCCTCGACAGAAAGCTGCGGCTTCCATTGCCTTCTTGCCTGCTGGCTGTACCTCTGTCAATAGAAGCGTCCCTGTACCCGTCACTACCTCAATCCCATTCCCATCTGCACGAAGGACGGTGCCAGCGACAGTGCCAGCGGAGAAGGGTGTTCCAACGGACGGCAGACGACTCGCTTGAACCTTAAACACTTCGCCGTTCAGCAATGTAAAAGCCACTGGCCAAGGATTCAACCCGCGAATCTGATTAAATACGGCTCTAGCGGATTGATCCCAATCAATTCGTTCATCTTCTCTTTTGATGGTCGGCGCATGGGTTGCTTCTGCCTCATTTTGCGGCTCAGCGATAAGCTTGCCTGTAAGCAGGTCTGGAAGCGTACGACGCAGGAGATTAGCACCCTCCACTGTCAGCTTGGCAAATAGAGTGCCTGCTGTATCCTCGTCGGTGATCGGCACCTCAACCTTAGTCAGCATATCTCCGGTGTCGATCCCCTCAGCCATATACTGAATTGTTATGCCTGTAACTGCTTCCCCATTTATCAGAGCATATTGAATCGGCGCTCCTCCCCGATATTTGGGCAGCAGTGATCCATGAACGTTAATGCAGCCATAACGCGGCAAGTCTAAAACAGCTTTTGGCAAAATCTGCCCATAAGCTGCTGTAACAATTAAATCAGGCTCCAGGGCTGCAACCTGTGCAACGGCTTCTGGACGACGCAGGCGCTCCGGCTGCAATACTGGAATCCCACGACGCTCTGCCTCCGCCTTAACGGGTGTTGGTGTCAACACCCGTTTTCTCCCTTGAGGACGATCGGGCTGTGTAACGACAGCGATGACATCATAGCCCTCTTCAAGAAGTGTAACAAGAGAAGCAACAGCGAAGTCAGGTGTCCCCATAAATAGAACTCTCACTGCGCTCATAATGGGTCGCCTTCTTCCTCCTCATCATCTTCGCGGAGTTCTTCCCGGTAGACCTTAATCGCAACGTCTGTGAACAGTACCCCATTCAAGTGGTCAACTTCATGCTGAATACAACGGGCTAATAAATCTTCGCCCTCGATTTCTATTTCATTCCCCTCGCGGTCCAATCCCTTAACCCGCACCTTCATTGCACGGCGAACATCCCCTAACAGCCCCGGAATACTGAGGCAGCCCTCAGGACCAATCTGCTCACCTTCCTTGTGAACAATAACAGGGTTTACAAGATGAATAAGGCCATGCTCGTCGCCCACATCCATCACTATAGCCCGTTTTAGAATGCCAATCTGTGGAGCTGCAAGCCCAATTCCGGGGGCGTCATACATGGTGTCCGCCATATCATCAAGGAGCTTTTGGATATTGGAAGTCAAACGTGGGATGGGCTTAGCAACCTCCCGCAAAGCAGGATCGGGGTCTTTCACTATAATACGAATAGACATAAATGGAACCTCCTTCATCATTCACCATTTCATTCATCATTCATCATTCATCATTCATCCGTCATTCACATCAACATTATACATTCATCATCACATCAGCATTTGTGGATCTACGTCAATACTGATTTGTAGGTTTTCCTTCGTACAAAGCTCATCAAAAGCTGCTGCTGTTTTC
>JACMJI010000226.1 GCA_014380705.1 Gorillibacterium sp.
CATCCTCCATTAGGCAAGTTGATTATATCTATAGGCATTTGGCTATTTGGTATGAATCCCTTTGGATGGCGGGTTATGGGTACCTTAGTGGGTATCCTCATGATTCCATTAACTTATGTATTCGCCAAGCGACTATTCGGAAAATCTGAATATGCTCTGCTCGCCGCATTCCTGATGTCCGTTGATTTCATGCACTTTGCCCAAACAAGAATTGCAACAATTGATTCTTATGGCGTATTCTTCATCATGCTCATGTATTATTATATGTATCGTTATTACAGCATGAATTTTTATCAAGATTCTTTCCGCAAGACGCTAAAGCCGTTATTCCTTTCAGGCTTGTTCTTCGGAATAGGTGCAGCCAGTAAGTGGATTGTCATTTATGGAGGGGCCGGACTCGCCTTGATCTTCTTTCTCTCCCTATTTGAGCGCTACCGCCAATGGCGTGCTGCCGAAAATTTCCTGCTCCTACCGGAGACTTACGCTAATACGGAGCTTCGTACAGAGCTCAAAATGATTCGTAAAAAATTTGCTCGTTACACGACAAGAGCAGTGGCATGGTGTACACTATTCTTCGTCATCATTCCTGTTGTAATCTATTCATTGTCGTTTTTGCCGCTAATGGCTGTTCCGGGAGAAGAGAAGTCAATTGCTCATCTGGTCGACTACCAAGAGAGCATGTACGATTACCACAGCAAGTTAAAGGCTACACATGGCTTTGGCTCACCCTGGTATGAATGGCCTTTAATGGTTCGTCCTATTTGGTTCTATAGTGGAAAGACCGCCGCAGCCCCGGATCAGGTATCAAGTATATGGTCGTTCGGCAACCCCGCCGTTTGGTGGGTAGGACTCGCTGCCTTCATTGCCTCCCTGGTTTTACTTAAACGAAAGAAGCACAGAGGGATGTTTGTAGTCGCGGTTGCTTTCTTCTCTCAGTTCCTTCCTTGGGTGCTGGTTACACGACTCACCTTTATTTATCATTATTTCGCGATGGTTCCGTTTTTGATTTTTGCCATCGTGTTTATGTGTAAGCATCTAGTGGAGAAGAATCCTGCGTTTAAGACAGGGGTCAAGCTATATGCTGGCATATCCCTACTGCTTTTCCTTCTGTTCTATCCTGTACTTTCCGGAATGGTTGTCTCAAAAGGGTATGTGGATACGTTCCTGCAATGGTTTGGAACCTGGTATTTCTACACAGGTTAATGGAAACTCATTAAATTTAACCCGACTAGAGCAGGCTGCATTCATACGAACGACAGTCTGCCCTAGCCCAAATATGTTTTTACATTAGATTTGGACTATTGGATTGGAACGAGAGGAGATTGGCATGTCAGAGCGCATTCGTTATTCGATAGTGGTGCCAGTATATAATGAAGAAGAGGTCATCACGGAAACCTATAAAAGATTGAGTGAGGTCATGCAGCAGCAGCCAGAGTCCTATGAGCTGGTTTTTGTAAATGATGGCAGTAAAGATCGTACAGCAGATATTATTCGAGGCCTGAGCAAGCAGGATCGCACCGTGCGGCTCATCGATTTTTCCCGAAATTTTGGTCATCAGGTTGCGATTAGTGCAGGAATGGATTATGCAGCCGGTGATGCGATTGTTGTTATCGATGCAGACCTGCAGGACCCGCCGGAAGTCATCCTAGAGATGATTATAAAGTGGAAGCAAGGCTATGATGTTGTCTACGGGAAAAGGCTCAAACGAAAAGGCGAGACTTACTTTAAGAAAGTAACTGCCAAAATGTTCTATCGATTATTGCGCAGCATGACAACGGTTGATATCCCGGTAGATACGGGTGATTTTCGCTTGATTGATCGCAAAGTATGTGATGTTCTACGAAA
>JACMJI010000227.1 GCA_014380705.1 Gorillibacterium sp.
ATACTTCCCGTTCGACATAAGACGGTTCGCCAAATATTTAAGTAAAAAGAGTTCTCAGGCTAAAAAAAATTTAAGTCCGTTCGAGGACAACCTTGCCTTAAGCTAATAGCTGCTACCGCTTCACCATTTCAGGGCTTTAACCTTAGAAATAGCGCCCATACATGGCACACCTAAAAAAGCAGGCAAAACGCGAATTGCGTAATGCCTGCTTTATAACTTCTCTTAATGTGCAACAAGGCGGAGCAATTGGAATGGGGTGGAAGAACGAAGTGTTCGCTTTTGCTCTCGGATGGATACCAATGGAAATCTAATCAGATCTTCATCCGAAAGCAACGGGCGACTGGAACCCCATTTCAAATTGAGCAGCCATCGGTTGCACTAGTTAACCTTAAAAGTGCAACCATGGCTGCACTGATTGGCAGCAGCCATGGTTGCACTAGTTATTACACTTTAAATTTGGACAGCGATTCCTGCAGTGACTTCGAAAGATCCTCGAGATTCTCTGCCAATTTGGTCAATCTCTCACTGACACTCAATTGCTCGGTGCTAAGTGAAGCTACTTCCTCGGATGTTGCAGAGGATTCCTCCGAGACCGCACTTACGTTGGTCATAGCAACCATCAACTCTGCTTGGTTAGTCTCAAGTTGATGGATCGACTCGGTTACCTCTGAAAGCTGTCCGACAAAACCAGACATATGGGTATTTACCCGTTGGAAGATCTCATCCGCATCTTTAACCGATTTGATCTGTTCTTGAAAGATTGGTTTAGCTTCCATTAGAACCGCAACGGTTTCGTCAATCTCGTTTTGAATCTTCTCGGTGATTTCACCTACTGTACTAATGCTCTGCTTGGATTGCTCTGCCAGCTTACGTACTTCATCAGCAACCACCATAAATCCTTTACCAGCAGAACCAGCGCGTGCTGCTTCAATTGTAGCATTAAGTGACAATATATTGGTCTGCTTAGATATATTGCTTAATACTTCGAGAATCTTTCGAATGGAGGATGTGCTGTCTTTAAGTTTATCCACCTTCTCGATCATGGCACGAGTCATCTCTTCTGTAGCACCAGTCTTCGCAGTAAGCTCCGCCATATAGCGGGTACCTTGTTCGCTTGACCTCTGAACGTCAGCAGCTGCCTCACCCATATGTGTATTCGCTTGTACGGCATCTTTCATCTTCTCACCAATAACGTAGGTTAGGGAGTTACCCTTCTCCGCTTCCATGGCAAGGCTAGATGCACCATTAGCAATTTCTTCGGTGGCCACCGCGATTTCTCTTGCCGAAATCGTTGTCTGTTTCGAAGCGTTCAAAAGCTCTACAGCCGTCGCTAAAACTTCCGCAGAAGATGTATTGGTTTTATTAACAAGCAGCGTAATCTGATCCATCATCTGATTGAAGCTGCCGCCTAATTGGCCTATCTCATCTTTGCGTTTAAAGTCGGCACGTACGGTGAGATCCCCCTTCTCTCCTTGCTTCATGAGCGTACGGAGACCTCGCAAGGGCTTCCCAATCATATTAGCAACGAAAACGCCTACTAACGCAGCTACAATAATCGACAAGACGACAGAGAACATCAGAGCCTTCCAAATAGTTTCTGTCCCCTTTGTAAGTTCAGAAGCTGGAACACTTGCTACCACTGTCCACTTCGATTCACCGGCTAGCTGTTTGAAGACAGTTAAAGTCTTCTCAGCGTTAACTGTCTGATAACTCCCAATCGCTGTTTTAATATTGTTTTTACTTATATCCTCAGGGAGAGCAATCTCAGACTTTTGTTGAATTTTCTCCGGATCTGTTGAATAGACAACTTGATTCTCACTATTCACGACCGTGATAGTTCCTGTCGTTCCGATCTTAATATCACCTAGGTAACCCTTAAGTACTTTGAGAGGAATCTCAAACATCAGTACTTGATTCTGGTCCCCAATGGAGGGAATAGTTAAGACTCTTACCACTGCAAAAGCTGGCTCTGACATGCCATTTGAGTAGCCTTTTAAACTAGTTTCCAGCCATAACGTTTTACCACCAAGTTCGGTTACCTTTTTAAACCAGGGCTCCTCTAAGTAAGCCTTTTTGTTGTCTGAGGAGTTAAAAGAGCTGGACGTACTTATAACATCATTGTCGTCAATCGGAAGGATATGAACATGAGCAATACCGTTGTTAGCCATTGTTAATGATGTGATTTTAGTTGTGATTTTCTTATAATCATTTAATCGGTCATAATCGGCTGTGTTCTTATCTTTCCAAACCAATAGAGAATTCATCAATTCGGTATCCATAAATACCTTAGTCGTTTCACTCTCATAACCCTGCAATACGAGATTTAACTTATCACTCAATTGCGTAATCGTCTGCTCTGTCATTACCTTAGCTTGATCTTGAATGATGATTTTCGATTGGTTGTAGGAATAAAGACCTACGGATAAAACCAAAATAATAATACAACAAAAGAAAATAATAAACAGCTTCGTTCCCATAGATTTCAGCTGAAAGGATTCTTTTTTTAGGTTGCCAATGCTTGAAAGCGTTTTCTCTTTGATTTCTTTAAGTACCTCCTTGGTTTCACTTTTCCGATTCTTCATAAATTGAAAATTGAGTCCCATTAGTCCCACCGTCCTACTGTAATAAGTTCTGAATGATCTTAAATAACTTAATTCGACAAACTCCATTATATACCTTCTATATAATTAATCTATAGTTAAAAACTCCCCATTAAGGGGAGTCCTTTAGGTTATTTATATAGGAGGTTTTTTGAGGATTATTGTCGTTTCTCCAAGCTTTTTCGCATCATGTCAAAATGGTGAACGGGGTGGCTAACATGAAACCGTACCCGTTGAAGAGGGTGGCGTGCTGCATCTAGCTCATTCCCATCCTCGTCCCAGATCTTGCCAACCGTTTGTTGAAAAAACCGACCATCTGGCCCAATAAATTCAACTAACTGACCAGGCTTAAAGTTATTACGCTGTTCAATTAGAGCAAGCCCTGTTTCAGGGTCGTATTCGAGAACCAGTCCTGCAAAGTCGTATAAGGCTTGCTTTTCTTGTGTTCCATAAATATGATCCTCATGGCTTGGGTTCTGAAAGTAAAAACCAGTATTAAGCGGGCGATTTGCGGCTTTGTTTATCTCATTCAACCACTTAGGGTCGAACTCGTAGTTATCAGGATTAGCCATATACGCATCAATTGCCTGACGATATGCATTAACTACGGTTGCTACATAGTGAATACTCCGCATCCGACCTTCAATCTTGAAGCTGTCAATTCCTGATTTAATCAGCTCTGGTATATGTGAAATCATACTCAGATCCATAGCTCCCATAGCGAACGCATCATCTTCAGAATCAAAAAGCTCTTCTTCATCTGCATATAAGCTATAATTCCACCGGCAGGATTGACAACAACCCCCGCGATTAGAATCCCGATCAGTAAAATGATTCGATAGAACACAGCGTCCTGAAAATGAACTGCACATCGCCCCATGTACAAAGGTTTCAATCTCGATATCGACGCGATTTTTTATTTCCGCAACTTCAGCAAAGCTTGCTTCCCGGGCAAGCACTACTCTATCTACACCTTCGTCCTTCCAATATTGTACACTGCGCCAATTCAAGGTTGATTGCTGTGTACTTAAATGCACTTCAAGACGGGGTGCTGCACGCCTGCACGCTTCGATAATCATCGGATCCGCAGCAATAATTGCAGAAATCCCAACAGCTTCAAGATTTCGTAGATACTCCTCTACACCGGAGACATCCTCATTATGGGCGATAATATTGGTGGTAACAAATATCCGCGTTCCATAGAGTTTAGCGAATACGACACCCTCACGCATTTCCTCAAACGTAAAATTATCCGCACCTGATCTAAGCCCATATTGCTGTCCACCTATATATACAGCATCCGCTCCGTAACGAACGGCAAACTTCAGTTTTTCTAAATTACCTGCTGGAGCTAGCAACTCTGGGCGCTTAAGCGGATTAGGAACCTGCTTGCTCCTATCCTGCGCATGACCAGTCAAGCTGTTCTTCATGTTGCTTTCACCTCATTTAGCGCTTTAATTTAATAAACCTGTTCTTTATAGAAGAAACCGTAGGATAGCGGACGCCCTTCTGGCTGTATTTCTTCAATGGATTTGAGCCAATCCGGGTTATACCAGCATTTAGAGTTTAGGAGGTAAGCATCCATTGCTTTACGGTAAATATTCACGACTGTTTCGTTATACTCCATTGATTTAAGTAATCCCTCAATCTTAAAGCTATCGAACCCACCCGTCATCAGTTCATCTAGATTTTCTAGCATACAGAGATCTTCTGAGCTCATAATATGTGTTCCGTTCAAATCCTCATAAACCGGGAAACGTTCATCCTTACGCTCATATTCAATCAGATACAAGCCTCTCTCCACACCAATGGCTTCATCTGCATAAGTTTTCCCTTGATGTTCACGGTAGTGACTAACAAGTGGTCGTTTGGAGTGATAGATACGGGTTGCGCCATGAACCTGAATTTGGACCTCTAGCAAGCAGTGCTGTTTAAAAGCTAGAGCCTCCTCCATGTTCAGTTCACGCGATAAAAGGACACGAGTCGCCCCACGGCGTCCCCAGTAGTTGGCCGTTTCGTAATTAGTTGATAACATTTCACCATTCCAATGAAGGGGGAGGGAGATGCCTGTTTCTCTTCTTGAAGCAACAACTGCCGGATCTCCAAATAATAAAGCATCGGCTCCACAAGCGGCAATTTCGCGGATATATTCCGGGAACTCGTCCGACCTTTCATTTGTAAAAATCCCGTCTGCTGCAACATATAACTTCGCATGATGAGCATGTGTGAATTGAACCGCTTGACGTACATCCCGTACATCGAAGCTGCCAGGCAGACAAATACCAAACTTCTCCTCACCTATGACTACCGCATCGGCTCCAGCCCGGATAACCCGTTCAAGTTCTTCAAGGCTTCCGGCTGTCGCTTGAAGCTCAGGCTTTACGCCCATACGCTTCACCCTCCTTTATTCGCTTACTGTTTTCTTGCTTTCGTCAATATTCTTTAGGTGCTCAGCATACGTTTTAGCGAAAAGATGCTCACGAGAACCATCCTTTTTAGTCACATAAAATAAATACTCTGTCTTTACTGGTTTTAGCGCTGCCTTAATGGAATCCAGACCAGGACTGCCGATCGGTCCCGGTGGCAAACCATCATTCTTATACGTATTATAGGGGCTGTCGATCTGTAAATCTTTTTCGTACAAGCGCTCCTTGTTTTCTCCGAGAGCATATTGAACCGTAGCGTCGATCTCCAAACGCATGTCGTTTTCCAGACGATTGTAGATGACCCCAGCAATCAATGAACGCTCTTTATCTACAGCCGCTTCCCTTTCAACCAGAGAAGCAACAGTCATCAGTTCATGAAGTGTTAAACCACGCTTCTTCAACATGTCCTGCCAGCCTGTTACACTTTCCAGCTTAAACATCATTTCATTTGCCATTCTTTGAACAATTTCCTTACTCGTACTGCCTTTTTTCATCTCGTATGTTTCTGGAAATAAATAACCTTCCATCTGAAACTCAAGTTTTGGATCAGTAGGCAGCGCATCCACTGGCAGAGAAAGCTCCAGCTTGTCCGGCTCCTCAGTCAGATGCAGCAACTCATCAGCACTTGCAATTCCTTCCTCATCCAAACGAGCAATAATCTGCTTCAGGGTAAATCCCTCTGGTATAGTGAAACGAACCATTTCTTCTTTCACGATTTCACCATGATTTAATTTTGCAATTATTTCATCCAGGGTTATGCCCGGAGACATTTCATAGTTACCTGCTTGAAACCGTGTCCCCTCGTTCTTATAACGAAGATAGAAAGTAAAAAGCTCCTTGTTGCGAATAATTCCTTTCTGTTCGAGAATGTCCGCTACACCAATTGACCCCGTTCCCGAAAGAATCTCGAAGGTTACAGGCGAACTCTTTGCTGCAGGCTGTAAATTACTCCATACATAATATACGCCTATTACAACTGCAATTATCATAACCAGAAAAAAACTCAAAAAAATCTTTAAGCCCAAATGGCTTTTCTTCTGTTTTGCCATGGTATGATCCTCCACAATATACGAATAAGTCCAGTTCTACGAATCTTTTTAAAAATAGATATAAAATAGTTATTCATTTAAAGGTTTAGCAATTCAGGATAAGCGTAGTAAGGAGCCCCACGAGGTGGAGCTTTTCTTACCGCATATTATATATCCTCTAATCGAGTAAAAAGAGCGACCGAAGCCGCTCTTTAACTTTATCCATTCTATATCCTAAAAATGTTGTTGCTCCTTGCTATTCCTCAAAAGTTGTCGTCAATTCATCATACAACTCAGCGATGTCTTCCCATTCCCCATCGTCATCTACGCTTTCCAACTCAAGTGATCCATCTTCTTGTTGAAGGATATGGAAAACGTCTACTTCGTCATTCTTGCTCATCTCTTCGTTCTGGATGATTGCATAAGCTACTCCAGCTACGGAGAATTCGGCAAGCAACTGATAGGTGCTGGAGACGCCCTCCTGATCAATCAGGACAACTTCCTCGCCAACAGCTTCTTTAACAAGCGAAATCGCAACAATATCTTCTCTGCTATATTGAGACATCAGTTTTCTTCTTCCTCCAATTCAGCCATCAATGTATTGAAGGTTTCCTCCACGATGTTCCACTCTTCTTCATTGTCAATGGTGAAGAGCTTTAAATCTTCTCCGTCCTCTTCGTAACGAAAAGCGTAAACTTCATCCGCTTCTTCATCGTCGGATTCCATTGGTACAACCATCATGTAGAGACTGTCTGAGCCATCAACTTCAAACTTCATGATCACTTCGAATTCTTCCTCGTTGCCTTCTTCATCAGGAATGTAGATAATCTCGGGCTCATCGAAATCTTCCCCAGTATCGGGATTGGCATTTATCTGTTCGTCGTTTGCCATCGTGAACCTCACCTCTTCGTCTTAGAATCAAGATAGTTTTGAAGAATAATCTGTGCGGCCATCTTATCGATGACCATCTTACGCTTTTTGCGGCTAACATCCGCTTCTATTAATGTACGTGTTGCTGAAACCGTAGTCAAGCGTTCATCCCATAGGTGGACAGGCAACTTTAGCTTTTCCCTAAGAAGCTGTGCAAATTCAATACTAATCTCACCGCGTGGACCAATTGTATTATTCATGTTCTTAGGTAAGCCAACAACAACCTCTTCAACTTGAAACTGTGCCACCAGTTGATTCAGACGATCCAGGTCTGCCTCCGCACTTTTCCTGCGGATTACTTCGACTCCCTGTCCAGTCCAACCAAATTCATCGCTTACGGCAACCCCAATTGTACGATCTCCATAATCCAAACCCATTATTCTCATCGTTTACACTTATTTCTCCTTACTCAGATAAGAGCGCACCAATTCCTCGATAAGCTCGTCTCTTTCTCTCTTGCGGATTAAACTGCGGGCATTGTTATGCCGTGGAATGTACGCAGGATCACCGGATAGCAAGTATCCCACAATCTGATTGATCGGGTTATACCCTTTTTCCTGCAAGGCATCATATACGGAAAGCAGAACTTCCCGGGGCGACGTTTCGACCTCGTCCCCTTTGACATCGAACTTCATTGTCTTGTCCATGGAACTCATGACCGGCACCTCCGGTAAAATTAGACTTTAGTCTATATTACAACATATATTCTCGCTTCAACCAGTAAATCCTTTCACTTCCGTCAAAAATGAACAGAAAATTGTCGAATTTACTTGTATTTGTTCTGTCCATTCACACATGTTAACTAAAATTTATGCTTATGCTTGTTCAGCTATGACTGCCTCTGCTGCCAAAAGTGCTTCCGTAAGCTTGCTAGCATCCTTACCGCCAGCCTGAGCCATATCAGCACGACCGCCTCCACCGCCTCCACACACGGAAGCTGCCGCTTTTACAATCTTTCCTGCATGGTACCCTTTTTCGATCAGGTCTGACGTGACCATGGTGATTAGATTAACCTTATCACCGCTGCCAGCACCAAGTACGATAATGCCCGAGCTTAACTTGCCTTTAAGCTGGTCGAGTACAGAGCGCAGGGCATCGATATCTGGTGCATCTACCAGAGCAGATAAAACTTGAATGCCAGCAATGTCCTTGATTTGATCTGTCAGGCTGCCTGCTTCAGCATTCATCAATTTGCTTTTTAATGAGTCATTCTCCCGGTTCGAATCACGCAATTGGCCAAGCAGCCCCTCAATACGCTTGGGAACATCCTGCACGTTTGATTTCAGTAACGATGCGGATTGGTCTAACAATTGCAGTTGTTGATCAACATAATCATAAGCATGCCTTCCGGTCACAGCTTCGATGCGACGCACACCCGAGCCAATCCCGGCTTCACTGACGATTTTGAACAAACCAATTTCAGAGGTGGAACCAACGTGACAACCCCCACATAGCTCAATACTGTAATCACCTACACGGACCACTCGGACGATATCGCCATATTTCTCACCAAATAGTGCTGTTGCTCCCATAGCCTTCGCTTCGTCGATGGTTTTCTGCGTAATTAGAAGCTGTGTATTTAGCCATATTTGGCGGTTGACACGATTCTCAATGTCTTTGATTTCTTCGGCGTTAACCGCACTGAAATGGGAAAAATCGAACCGCAGCCGGCCTGCGGTTACGAGCGAGCCCGCTTGATTGACGTGGTCACCTAGCACTTCATTCAGCGCTTTGTGCAGAAGATGCGTGGCTGTATGGTTCTTGACGGTATCCTGACGTGACGTTCGGTCAAGCGTTGCAACGACTTTATCGCCAAGTTTTAACGATCCATTATCAATTCGTACGGCCATGACATGCTGACCATGAGGCGCCTTGGCAACATCTGTAACAACAGCTTTTACCGAGTTGTTCTCAATAAAGCCTTTGTCGCTGACTTGACCGCCACTCTCTGCATAGAACGGTGTAATATCGAGAATGACGGAACATTCCTCACCCTCGCCGACAAGATCAACCATTTGATTATTATGCACGATAGCCATTACAGTGGCCTGGGTTATCCATTCATTATATCCAACAAATACTGATTTATCCTTGTATCCAGACAATGGGCCGCCTTGGATCTTCATGCTTTCGGTTTCTTGTCGCGCAGAACGAGCACGGACTCGTTGTTCATTCATCGCGATATCAAAACCTTCCCGATCAACCGCAAGACCCTGCTCATCCGCAAAATCCTCTGTTAAGTCAAAAGGAAATCCATACGTATCATAAAGCTTGAAAGCATCAGCTCCGGAAATCACATTAGAGCCGGACTTTTTGGCAGTTTCAACAAGTGTAGACAGGATCGCAAGACCTTCGCCTAAGGTCTCGTGGAATCGCTCTTCTTCTAGGCGGACAATCCGTTCAATATATTCTCGTTTATCGACAACCTCCGGGTAATAGACGCCCATAATATCCCCGATGCTTCCCACCAGCAGATATAGAAACGGCTTATCCATGCCAAGGTTCTTGCCATAACGCACAGCGCGACGCAGGAGGCGGCGGATGATGTAGCCACGGCCTTCATTCGAAGGAAGAACCCCATCCCCTACAGCGAAGGACACGGTCCGTACGTGGTCAGCAATGACCTTGAGCGCGATGTCGTGCTGTTCATTCACTTTGTATTCAACACCAATGATGCGGCAGGCTTCAGCAATGATCGGAGCAAATAAATCTGTATCAAAATTGGAGTCGACATTCTGCAGAATCGCAGCAAAGCGCTCAAGCCCTGCTCCGGTATCAATGTTCTTATTGGGAAGTGGTGTATAGCTGCCGTCCTTGTTGTGATTAAACTGGCTGAATACAAGATTCCATACTTCAAGAAAACGCTCGTTCTCCCCACCCGGCCAACACTCAGGATCGCTTAGGTCACCATAATCATCGCCACGGTCATAAAAAATTTCGGTACACGGTCCACAGGGTCCTTCTCCGATATCCCAGAAGTTGTCCTTGTCCAGCTTATAAATTCGTTCCTCAGGCAACCCGATCTTCTTGTTCCACAGATCATAGGCCTCCTGATCTTCTTTGTAGACAGTGACAGATAATCGTTCTGGAGCAAAATCAAGCCATTGAGGGCTCGTCAAGAATTCCCATGCCCAGGTAATGACTTCTTCCTTGAAATAGTCCCCGATTGAGAAGTTGCCCAGCATCTCGAAGAAGGTATGATGCCGCCGTGTTTTGCCGACATTCTCAATATCGTTCGTGCGAATGCACTTCTGAGCATTCGTAATTCGTGGATTCTCCGGCTGTACCCGACCATCGAAATAAGCTTTCAGCGGCGCCATTCCAGCATTGATCCATAAGAGCGATGGATCGTTGTGTGGGACAAGAGGCGCACTAGGCTCTACCCGGTGTCCTTTTTCTGCAAAGAAATCCAACCATTTTTGACGAATAACGCTTGCTTTCATAAATTTTACCCCCTGGATTATGGCTTTAAGGTTCCATATAAACAAAAAAGCCCCTGCATATGCAGGGACGATCATGTCGCGGTACCACCCTGGTTACTGCGTGCTGACCGTCTCTTTACGGACGGATGACAGGCTTGCAGTCTCCTCAAGGACAGTAACGGGTCCGACCGGTGGAGTTCATCCACACTCCGAATATAGCGCAATCGTGCTTTTTCCGAAAAGCCCTCACAGCCAGTTGACTAGTCATCGTTACACAATCTTGAGCTTTGGTCTCTCGATTGCTTTAAACGAATCATCAGTCACCGGGGCTTTCTCTCTGCCGGACAGTTTACGATTGTATGGAATTCATCAGCGTTTTATATCCGAATTATAAACAGCGCCCCGTTAATTGTCAACGAGTGGAACCAACCATGCAGTATTTATATAAGCTCTGGCAATCTATCGTCCTTCAATAAGAAATCGTAGCCTGCCTGGATATACTCCAGCACCTTCTCAGCAATAATTCTATGCCCCTCCTGATTGGGGTGAATGCCATCCACACAAAGGAACTTAGTGTAATCTGGATATTGAAGAAATGCACCCCGTTTATCAATCCATTTCGTTCTTGTTTCCTGGGCTACTTTGATCACCATGGAATTGTATCGTTCCTGCCACCAATAGATCTTGGTTGCACTGCCCAGCCACTCCAGAATACAACTTTCAGTTAGCGGATTGTTCTTGCTTACCCATTTTAGATATTTATCAGCATTTAGCGGAGGAAGCGTCATAAGAACAGGGATGATCTTTTCACTTTTGAGAAAATGAATCGCTTCTTTCAACTTCAACTCAAACAAGTGAAAGTCCGTCTTCGGGCAATGCTCCTCTGTCGGATTATCGGCAATCTCATTCCAGTTAAAATCACAATCGTTGCCACCGTATTCAATCAGGACAACATCGGGACTATCGACTAATACATCCTTATGCAAGCGATTGACGCCCTTCGTCAGGGTATTGCCAAAGCGTGCCGTATTGCGGATGATTCCTTTAAGCTTTGCTTGGAGAATGGATACATAGTTGTCTTCCAGAACAACATATTTACCTTTCTCTTCATCATAGACGACCCCTTTGGATATGGAATCTCCAGATACGATATATTTGTAGTGATCTGTGATACCGTCAATGGTCAAGGTCGTACACCCCACCTAGCTTGCTGATTTTTCCGGAAAATCCCCTTAGCTCAAGTATAGTTTACGCTCGAGTGGCAAGTCAACGCTCAGTACCCGTGATGACCAAAGGCTCAGAACCGATGACCTAGGGTTCATACCCAACCAAACAATCGAGCGGCCTGAGCGACCGCAAATGTCACGAAAACGGCGATACCCGTTGGGATTAAGGCAGAAAGCAGCGTCCACTTCTTACTTCGTGTTTCCTTATAAATATTGATCAGTGTTGTCCCGCAGGGAAAATGCAGCAAGGAGAACAGCATCATATTGAGTGCGGTTAGCCACGTCCAACCGTGATCAAGGAAAATATCCTTGATCCCTGTCATCCCGTCAGCATCGACCATCGCTCCAGAAGAGAGATAACCCATAAGGAGAATCGGCAGTACAATTTCATTTGCAGGCAGGCCAAGAACGAAGGCCATAATGATGAACCCATCAAGCCCAAGTAATTGTCCAAAAGGATCAAAGAACCCGGCAAGATGATTTAAGACGCTTGCATCCCCGATCATAATATTACCCAGAATCCAAGTAATAACGCCTGCGGGGGCGGCAATAACGACAGCTCTTTTCAGCACAGCCCACGATTTATCTCGGGAGGACAATAAAATCGTTTTTAAAATTTGCGGACGACGATAAGGAGGAAGCTCAAGCGTATAATGGGTTGGCACACCGCGCAGTGCGGTCTTCGAGAGCACCCAAGACACCGTCAAGGTCACCGCAATGCCGAGCATCACGAGTCCCATGACTGCTGAAGCTGTAACGATCGAATGTAATCCACCCGTGGAGCCAACGGCCACAAATAACGAAGATAGCAGAATCAGTGTTGGCCAGCGTCCATTACAAGGAACGAAGTTATTGGTGAGAATCGCCAGCATTCGTTCCCGGGGAGATTCTATAATTCTAGTCGAAAGAATCGCCGCTGCATTGCAGCCAAAGCCCATGGACATGGTTAGCGCTTGTTTGCCGTGTCCACCGGATTTCTTGAACATCCGGTCCATATTAAAGGCTACACGCGGTAGATAGCCGAAATTCTCCAGCAGGGCAAATACCGGAAAGAAAATGGCCATGGGAGGCAGCATAACGCTGACAACCCAAGAGGAGCCGCGATAAAGTCCGAGTACTAACAGATTATTTAGCCACTGCGGTACGTATATCGCCTGAAGGGCCTTAGCAATATAACCTTCGGTCCAACCGAAGAAATCAGCAAGCATGGCCGAGGGTACATTTGCGCCTGCAATTGTCAGCCAGAAGACCACACCTAGCAAAGCCAGCATAATTGGAAACCCCCAGATCGGGGAGGTGACGATTTTATCCAGTTTATAGGTTTGGAGCATCTTTTCACGTTTGCCAACGGTTACGACATCCTTCATGAGCTCATGCGCATTCTGATGAATATCAGCAACCAATTGATCGCGAAAGGGTTCCGTCTCTATGGAGCCGTATTTAGACCGAAGCGCTTGAAGTTGGGTTTCGTTAATTACAATACGTTCGCTCAAGATAATTCAGCTCCCTCCGTTCAGACTTTTTCACCCGATGGATTAGCTTTTCTAGTATCCCATCATCCCCATCCAGCAGACGCAGAGCGATCCAACGTGCAGGGAACTCATCTCCCAGTAGACTGCTAATCTCCGGTACCATTACGCTAATCTTTGTTTCAATTTCTTCGTTGTAACGGATCTGAACGGGCGTTGACATAAGAGTCCCTTTTGCGACCTTTTCAATCATGCGGATAAGCTCAGGAAGCCCTTCTTTACGCATTGCTGATATTTTGACAACAGGAACACCAAGTTTCTTGGATAGGAGCAATGCATCTACTGCAATTCCGAGCTTTCTCGCTTCATCCATCAGGTTAACGCAGATGACAACCTTCGTCGTCATCTCCAAAACCTGCAGCACCAAGTTCATATGGCGTTCAAGTGAAGTGGCATCCACCACAACGACGGTAACGTCTGGCTTTTCCAGAATCACATAGTCACGAGCAACCTCTTCGTCCTCTGAATTTGAAAATAATGAATACGTTCCGGGAAGATCTACAACCAGATATGAGTTACCGTTATGCTCGTAGGCACTTTCCGCTTTAGCAACTGTTTTTCCCGCCCAATTGCCGGTGTGCTGCCGTAGTCCAGTGAGCATATTGAACAAGGTGCTCTTGCCTGTATTGGGATTGCCAGCTAATGCGACGCGATAAGTGCTCATTGTTCCTCCCCCTTTACCAATTGGCCAAAGATTCGGTCCGTTTCCTCTTTACGCAAGGCGATGGTCATTGAATTGATCCTGAATGCCACAGGGTCACCCAAGGGGCTTTTTTGCAAAACTTCAATTCGTGCTCCGGGAACGAGTCCGAGATCGAGCAATCTTCTTCGCAACACGCCCTCAACCGTCATTCCATTTACCTGAAAAAACTGTCCAGTCTTCGCTTCAGCAAGCCGAACCGATGTGGCTATATCCATATCCACCATTCCCTTCAGAGTTGTACCAAAGATACATTGTTTGCTTAAGGAAACATTTTGTCTAAAAAAAACTTTACACTTATATAATGCAAAGACGGCTGTAATATAAACTGGCTATCAGCCTAAATTTATCCGGTTACCCTATAGTATGATCATAACACTTCATTTTTGCTTGGACAACAAAATTTTTCCCTTGGGCAACATTTGTATAGTGTTTATAATTAAATAATTTATACAGTCTTGTTACGAATATAATACTGCAAAAGGTACTGAATAACAACCTTTACCACCGCATAGAAGGGTACCGCAAGGATGAGTCCCAATACGCCCGCTATCTCGCCACCTGCCAACAAAACAAAGATAATGGTCAAAGGGTGCATATGCAGCTTCCGACCTACTACCTGAGGGGATATCACATTGCCTTCGAGAATCTGGATTAGCCAATTGACGAGAATCGTATAGAGAACCATTTTCCAGGAGAGGGTCATTGCGAACAAAATGGCTGGTGCAGCACCAAAATACGGTCCTAAATACGGAATAATATTGGTGAGCGCCACAGCAGAAGCAAATAACAGCGGATACGGCAATCCAATCAGCCAATAACCCACCCAAGCTAGAACACCGATCACTGCGCAGACGAGAAACTGGCCGCGCACATAGTTGCCTAGAGCATCGTCAATCTCAGATACCAAACGAACCGCATGCTTCCGCTGCTGTTTCGGAACCATGGTCAGAACCCCCCGTTGAATCCCCTTAAAGTCCCGAAGGATATAGAAAGCCAGAAACGGAATAATGAATGTCAGGAAAACGGCGTTAATCGTTGTGCCGATTCGGTCAATATAAGCGGATATCGCTTTGGAGAACCCTGCCTCCATGTTACTGAGTGAACGATTGATTCCATTGCGAACACTATCCGGCACATAGCGATTATCATTGAATTCAGTCAACAGATTCTGAGCTCTAAGCGTGAACTGCGGCAGATGTTCATTGAGTTCCGTTAATTGACGAATAAACATGGGGATCAGGTTGACTGCAATGACAGCGAGTGAGGTAAGAAAGGCAGCATAAATCAGCAGTACTGCAATGCTTCGGGGAACCTTCCGCCCGTTTAGCACGCTGACAATGGGATTAAGCACATAAGAAATAATCATCGCGATGAAAAAAGGAGTAAGCACCGCGCGAACGAAGCCGAACAGATTGATTAGCAAAGGCTTTATCTGGATCAGCATGAAAATAACAAGAAGTCCAAGCAGCGCCAGAACTAATCCCTTAAACCAGCGATTATTAGAAAAAGACTCCATACATACACCTCCACAAGGCGGACTAGCCCTGTTTCGAGTATATGTGGAATCCTTTTCTTCTAACCCTATAACCATTAATTGGCTAACATCTGCGGTTGCGGCATAACCTGCGGCTCTTCAAAGAAGAGATCATCGAGTGAACTCAAGGTTCCGTCCTCTTCTACTTGAAAAACAGACATTTTCTCACCATTTACAGTTAATTCAATAAAGCATCCCCAGCAGTAAAACTGGTGGGAGCCGATTTTCCCGATATCCTTGGAATTACAATTTGGACAACGCATCAATGGATCACCCTATCTCCTCGTTAGTAAGTGGTCTTACTTCCTGGTGGCTCTGCACCGGAACGATTACAGCATCTTCTCCAAGCAAAGCATCCTCGGGAAAAGGGAGCCACTTACGTCCTTCTGTCACATCTGAAAGGAAGCCTTCCGACATTTCAAACCCTACTATTCTTTTATCCACTTTTTCATCAAAGTAAACATCCTCAACCAAACCTAATTCTTGTCCGTTTTTTGTAAGGATCGGCAAACCAATAATTTTCTTGTCCTGAAAAAGAAAAAATGCATTCTCCATCACGGGACAATCCGTATTAATCGGTTTCTCTTGAACCGTAACCGCATCCTCCCCAAGTGACACTGTATCATCAAGCTCCACAGCTCTAGGGGCAGTCAGCCAAGTTTTGGTCTCTAATAAAATACACCGAATTTGCCAGTTTGAATCAAACATCATATCTTTAACGGTGCCGATCCGCCGACCTGTCTTTAGATCAATCACAGGCAAGCCGACAATATCCCTTGCCTTACGCAAGACAATCCCCTCCCCACAACAAGTACCTAAGCGTCTATTATCACAGATAGCTTATGTTGGGCGGAAAAATTGTAAATTATTCACAAGGTCAATAAACGTGAGACATTTATCACTACTTACGTATTTGACGGCACACGGTTGCAACAATTTTTGCCGCTCGTACAATTTCTTCCTCGGTATTCGTCACACCAAAGCTAAAGCGAATCGCAGATCGAATCCTTTCCTGACTGAGCCCCATCGCTTCGAGAACGTGCGAGGGCTGAAACGAGCCAGACGTACAAGCCGACCCACTGGCTGCAGCCACACCGGCCATGTCCAGATTCATCAGCATGGTTTCGGCTGTAATCTCTCTAAAACTTAGATTGAGAATTTGCGGCAAACGATGCTCCTCGTTTCCATTCACGCTGATAATCGCATCTTCGGGAAGCTCTATACGAAGCGTCTGAAGCATAAGTGTGCGAAGCCTTTCAAGTTTACTAGACTTATCATTCAACGTTTCCATTGCTAACTCCACAGCTGCGGCAAAACCCACCGCACCCGGAACATTCTCGGTGCCTGCCCGTCGATTTCGCTCCTGTGATCCACCGAATTGCTGAGGCTTCAGCTTTACACGATCAGAGACATACAAAGCCCCAATTCCTTTAGGACCACTAATTTTATGGGAAGAAATACTTAGCAGATCAATTCCGAGCTCCACGGGCTCAAGCTTCATTGAACCAAAGGCTTGTACCGCATCAACATGAAAAAAAACGCCAGCAGCACGAGCGATCGCACCGATTTCGGCTATCGGCTGTAGGGTTCCCGTTTCATTGTTGGCAACCATCATCGTGATGAGGAAGGTGTCTGGCTCGAGAGCTTGCTTTACCGATTCCGGGGCTACCCGGCCTGACTCGTCAACAGGCAAGTAAGTAACTCGAACGCCTAACTCTTCTAGACGCTTGCATGCATGCAGTACGGCGTGATGCTCGGTTTGGCTTGTAATCACGTGACCTTGAAATTCGCGCTTGGCCGCTGTTCCAAGAATGGCAAGGTTGTCGCTTTCAGTTCCGCCACTGGTAAGAACAATGTTCTTACCGGGCACCTTGAGTGCTGCGCCAATCCGGTCCCTCGCGTGCATGACAGCTACCACCGCAGCGCGACCAAAAGAATGGATGCTGGATGGGTTGCCATAATGCTCCGTCATATAAGGCAGCATCTTCTCTACCACCTCACGACTGACTGGAGTGGATGCTGCATGGTCCAAATAGATTAGTGAATTCATCATGTCCACCTAAATATAGAACATATAATTGTCATATTTGCCTTTATCCTCGAATCTCACTAAAGATTGCAGGGTTGTGGAATCTAAAACATCCGCGATGCTATCACGAATTCTCATCCATAGATCTCGCTTCGCCGGATCATCCTCGTCGGTAAAATCTACGGGGCTGATCGGTCCCTCCAGTACGCGGATAATATCTCCTGAGGTGATGGCATCGGTAGGACGAGAAAGCACGTAGCCACCATAAGCGCCACGAATACTTTTGACTAGACCCGCATTACGCAAAGGGGCAATGAGCTGCTCCAAATAATGCTCCGACAGGTTATGTTTAGCAGCGATACTTTTAAGTGAAATGGGCCCGTCCCCTTCTCGGGCAGCAAGCTCCATCATGATCGTTAATCCGTAGCGTCCTTTTGTTGATATTTTCAAGGTCACACCTCTTCATCGTTTATATGTATCATTTGAAGCACTTGTAATTTTATTTATCATGTTGAAAGATTACAGTCATTATTATATAATCCCTATCGGATATATGGTAACATAAACAGCTTCTCCAGAAAACCGCGATGGCAAACTTTTTCAAATAGATATGTTACAATGATTTAAATCTGCAAACTGCTATGACTCTAGATGAATAAGGGAAACACCAAAGGAAGGTTGATTACATCATGTCACAGGATCATGCTAAAACCCGCGTCGTGCTTGGAATGTCAGGAGGCGTGGACTCATCCGTAGCTGCGCTGCTGCTCAAGGAGCAGGGCTACGAGGTTATCGGGGTCTTTATGAAGAACTGGGACGACAGTGACGAATCTGGCGCCTGCACAGCCGAA
The DNA here is from genome assembly GCA_014380705.1 of Gorillibacterium sp. The sequence continues at coordinate 18,279 of JACMJI010000227.1, forward strand.
GAAGATGCAGCGGATGTGCGCCGGGTATGCGCCCAAATTGGAATACCCTTTTATACCGTTAATTTTGAGAAGGAATACTATGATAAAGTATTTACTTATTTCTTAGATGAATATAGAAAAGGACGTACACCTAACCCGGACGTCATGTGTAATCGAGAAATTAAATTCGGCGAGTTCCTCCAGAAAGCTTTAGAGCTTGGTGCAGATTACATTGCTACGGGGCATTATGCGAGAGTGGAAAAGGGTGAAGAAGGCTACCAGTTGCTCCGAGGAGTCGACAGCAACAAGGACCAAACCTATTTCCTCAATGCTCTGAATCAATACCAGTTATCCAAAGCGATGTTCCCTATTGGGCATTTGCCAAAACCAAAGGTTCGCGAAATTGCTTTGAAAGCGGGTCTTGCGACCGCAGCCAAAAAGGACTCCACCGGCGTCTGCTTTATTGGTGAACGTGATTTCCGCGAATTTTTAAGTCAATATCTACCCGCTCGCCCAGGCGAAATCCGCACCTTTGATGGGGAAGTGAAGGGACGCCACGAGGGTTTGATGTATTATACCCTTGGTCAACGCCAAGGGCTTGGTATCGGCGGCTCAGGAACAGGGGAGCCTTGGTTTGTTGCAGATAAGGATCTAGAGCATAATATTCTCTACGTAGTCCAAGGAGAGATGGATGACCACCTCTACTCCACCTCCTTGATTGCAGAAGGGATGAACTGGATTGGCCATACTCCTCAGCAGCCTTTTACCTGCTCAGCTAAATTCCGCTACCGCCAACCCGATCAAGGCGTCACAGTTGAACCACAGGAGGACGGCAGTGTCAGAGTCATCTACGATAAGCCGCAGAAAGCTGTCACCCCCGGTCAAGCTGTTGTTTTCTATGACGGCGAGCTGTGCCTCGGTGGCGGCACGATCGATAAGATTGTGAAGTTGAAGCAACACGGATTGACTTGAGCGAATCCCACCCAAGTCTTTAAGTTGATATAACAGAAAACAGCGCTAAACTTCGTGCTTCCTCCTGATTGGGGAGAATACGCGATGGTCTAGCGCTTTTTATGTCTTGATAGATAAATGTTGACGTATTCATTATGAAGCTTCAAGCTCGGAAACCTGAGGGATGCGGATGATTACGGACGTTCCCATCTCGATACTGCTCGTTATCGTCACTCCATAACTCTCTCCGTATTCCAGCTTGATGCGATCATCTACATTTCGTATTCCA
>JACMJI010000228.1 GCA_014380705.1 Gorillibacterium sp.
GTCGTCCTACCGGTAGATGGCGGTTGGACAGCCCAATAGGAGGCACTATGGAGAAAAAGAAACTGTCCATAGCCATTGGAGTCGATGTCGGAGGAACGAACCTGAAGGTAACTGCCCTCCGGGAGGACGGCCATATACTTTTCACTACAGAAGCACCAACCTTAGCCGCAGAGGGGAAGGTTGCGGTTCTTGATCGGATAAGCCGGCTGATACAGACCGCCGTATTGGCTGTTGCGGAGCCCCCCGTTGCCATCGGTCTCACAGTCCCCGGCATCGTACAGCCGGACACTGGCATTGTGGAGTATCTGCCGAATTTTCCTGACCAATGGAAGCAGTTTCCTCTGAAACAACATATGGAGGCAAATTGGAATCTACCCGTCACTGTGTTGAACGATGCCCGGGCAGCCGCCTACTGTGAACTTCGGTTGGGTGCAGGCCGTGGCTGGAAGCACTTTATCTTTATAACCCTTGGTACGGGGGTCGGGGGAGCCATAATTGCTGACGGAAACCTGTTGCTCGGCAGCCGGGGAGTAGCAGGCGAGGTCGGGCATCAGACGGTTATACCGGACGGAGTGCGCTGCGGGTGCGGAAGATCCGGTTGTTTGGAGACCGTCGCCAGCGGACCTGCCATTGCCTCCGCAGCCATCCGCTATTTGAAGCAAGGACTGCCTACCATGATGCATGAGCTAACCGCAGGCGATCTCAATTTGGTTACTCCACTGCTGGTAAGCAAAGCAGCTGAACGGGGGGACCCAGCAGCCATTCTAATTCTCAAAAATACCGCCACGCATACGGCAGGCGCGATCTTGAATCTTGTGGCAGCGTTGAATCCTGAAGCTGTTGTTATAGGAGGTGGCGTAGCGGCTTCGGAGCTTTTGATCCGGTATATCCGCGAATCAGTTGAAGAGCGACAAACCCTCTTCCCCGCCCATCTGGGAGACATCACCATTGTGAGAGCCCAATTCGAGAATATGGCTGGTGCAGCAGGCGCCGCTTCGTGGGCTCTAAACCAAACACTTTTACAAAAAATAAGATGAGAAAGAAGGAATTATAATGACAACTTATGCCCATAACGAATTGGAAACCGATTATATCTCCGGAGTCCGTAAAATAGTCGACCGTATCGAGAATGAACAGATGCCCGCAATCCTGAAAGCAGCCGATATTTGCGTTAACAGCATTGCCAATCGCAATGTCGTTCATTTGTTCGGAAGCGGGCACTCCCGCATGGCAGTTGAGGAAATGTATCCGCGCTATGGGAGCTTCCCCGGCTTTCATCCGATGGTGGAGCTAAGCCTAACGAACCACCATCAAGTGGTAGGGAGCAACGGTCAGCGCCAAGCCATGTTTTTGGAGAACGTTGAGGGATTCGGCAAAGTAATCGCCGACAATTTTCATTATGGTAAACATGACAGCATGATATTGTTTTCCCATAGTGGAACAAGCAATGTGGTCATCGATTTAGCCTTTGAGATGAAGAGCCGTGACATCCCGGTGATTGCCGTCACTTCTGTCGGCCACAGCCAGTTAAGCGATTCCAAACACAGCTCCGGCAAGAAGCTGTATGAATTGGCTGACATCGTTATTGATAACGGTGCAATACCCGGCGATGCCATGGTCAAAGTTGAAGATCTTAATACTCCTGTTGGCCCCGGTTCTACCATCGGCAACACCCTTATTGTCAATTTAATAAAATGTGAGGTTGCTCGTAGACTGACTGCAATGGGATTACCTCCTAAAGTGCTAACCAGCGCTATATTTGTCGGCAAAGAGGAATCCGCAAAGCTGTTCCATGATTCGTACGAGGAGTATTGGTCTTCTACGAGATATCTGTGATAAGCTAGTTTTAAAACAGTTGGGGTGCAAAATGAAGGAACGGATCAATCGCGATATACCAGTCCCTCTCTACTATCAGATCTCGAATCTACTGGAAGAACGAATCCTAGAAGGTACAGCCAAGCCCGGTGATTACTTCGGCACGGAGCAGGAGTTTCAGGAGCTCTTCGAAGTAAGCCGGGCAACGATACGCAAGGCCTTGGAGCGTCTGGAGACGGACGAGTTGATATACAGAATTACCGGCAAAGGCATTATTGTGGCTAAGCGCAAGTTAAAGGTTGAGCTCCCTCAGCTCCTTAGCTTCACAGAGGAAATGAAGCTGAAGGGAATGACACCCGGCACTGTCCTAGTCGGCGCTGATTGGGTGGAGCCTCCCTCCACTGCAATACAGGAGCTTTGTCTGTCTCCCGGATCACAAGCACTGGTTATCCGGCGGGTTCGCTCGGGAGATGGGATCCCTATAGTGTACTCCGAGTGCTATCTGTCTCCTGAAAATGGACTGACTCCTGATGATGATTACTCCGGCTCCTTATACGACCTTTTGGAGAGCCGGACCGGACGCAGCGTGGACATCGCACGGCACAGGATCGAAGCAACCCTTGCCGAGGGCAGCGTTGCCGAACATCTTGCCACTCCAGAAGGGTTTCCCCTGATAAGATTTGGGCGCGTAGCTTTTGACACTAACGGGGTCCCACTCTTATACGAAATTGGTTATTGCAGAGGGGATCATTACTCCTACGAAATTATGCTGAAACGAAATAAAGAAAGTCCTTAGAATGGAGATGAGCCATTTGAATAGAAAGGTTTCAAAAGTTGATGTGCTCGTTCTGGGCGGTGGAGCTGCAGGTTTCGCTGCCGCACTTGCCGCTAGACGGAATGGATGTTCGGTTACACTGATCGAATCACAGAACTGTATTGGTGGTTCAAGGACCGCTACCGGTGTGGATACCTTTTACGGTTTTTATACTCCTGGTGACTCACCGCGACGGATTGTCGGAGGTATCCCATGGGAGGTTGCGACCCGGCTGGCGGAAGTGAACGGATGCTTCGAACGGCCGAACACCTACGGAGCTGGTACCGGCATCACCTATGATGTAGAGAAACTCAAGGTTGTTTATGAGTCCTTGTTGGTTGAAGCAGGCGTAACTCTCCTCTATCATACTTATGCCAGTGTAGTGGAGATGGAGGATGAGACGATAAAAGGTGTTGCTATAGCCAACAAAGGCGGACTCACCACCATTTACGCCAAATATTATATCGACACCACAGGCGACGGCGATATTGCGGCGCGTGCGGGTGCTCCCTTCGAGCTTGGGAATCCTCAAGAGCTCCAATCCTTGACAACCATCTTCTTCATGGCTAATGTCGATGTGGACAAGGCTAAGATGACAAGCCATAAGGCACTTGCAGAACTGATGAAAGAAGCCAATCAAAGCGGTCAATACAACCTCCCCCGTGAGGATGGTTCGTGGCATGCGACTCCAAATCCGGGTGTTATTCAAACCAACATGGTTCGTGTAATGGGAGTGGATGCTACGGACCCGTTTGCACTGACTATGGCAGAGATTGAAGGCCGGAAGCAGACCCAGGAATATGTTCGTTTCCTCAAAAACTGTGTACCCGGCTACGAGAATGCATTTCTTGTCTCCACCAGTCAACATATTGGAGTAAGGGAAACACGCCGTATACGGGGTGCATATATCTTAACGGAACAAGATGTGGTCCAAGGTGCTAAATTCGACGACGCCATTGCATGCTGCGGTGCTCCTGTTGAGGATCATTTTGCAGGCAGTGGTACCCGTTGGGCTTATGTACAAGGTGATGGCTTATACCATATCCCCTTCCGCTCCCTGGTCCCTCAAAAAGTAAACAATCTTCTTGTAGCGGGAAGATGTCTCTCCGCTACGCACGGCGCGCAAGCCTCTGCACGCAACTCCGCCCAATGTATGGCCATGGGCCAAGCGGCCGGAACTGCTTCGGCGCTTGCCTGCAGAGCAAACTCCAATATAAGTGAAGTGGACATCAACCAACTGAAAACCTTGCTCCAGGAGCAAGGTGTGATTCTATAAAAGGGGATGGGGATGTCCATAAGTACAAATAGCCTGTAGGATTGAGATATTGATTTCTCATCCCTACAGGTCCAGAAGAAGACTGGCCTGGAAGGATGCCTCTTTCTCCCATGTGAAGAACGGGATCTACGGCGCTGACATGAACCTATTCCGATCACGGAATGTGCGAAACAAAGCTTTGAAGTGTACAGACCAACGTGGCTTGGTCTAATTACTTCGCAGCACAAAAAAAACAACAACCAACTTAGCGTCAATTGGTTGTTGTTTTTTCTATCCCTATGAGCTTTATGCAGGACATATTTATCCCAATCGTATTGTCTTGATTTCGAACGGTCGGAACTGCAAGGAAATCATCCCGTTATCCACATTCAGATGGGAATCCCCCAGTACCTCCTCCATCAGGTTGACCAGAGTTGCCAATTAAGTCTTCCAAGTCTTCCCCAGTGTTATTGAATTTTTTGACGATATGAACACAAAGCGATGTAAACTCAAGAATGATACGCTTCATGATAAATAAAAATAACCCACCTGCTTATCTTTATAGCAGGGGGTTATCTATATTCTCATAAACGTTATGCCGTATTCCTCTTGAACAAAGAACATATCGTGATCTCTTGACACTAAGCCAAGTTGGTATTCCATAGAAGTTGCAATTATTACAGCATCAGGTGTCTTAAGCTTACGTCCCTTTATCCGCTGTTCTCTTCTAATATCACCAGCAAGACGCGCGATTTGGGAGTTAACATCAATACACCTACGAGAATTAAACAGCTTTACTCCTTGAAGTCGATATTCCGATTTCAAGCCACTAAACACTTCACATTCCGTGATAACCGAAAAGAACAAACCCATCCTGTCATCTTTTGCTTGTTTAGCAAATATAAGAGCCGCTTCTTCCCCCGCGAGTATGGCTATTGCAATATTTGTATCTAATATGTAGCCGCTCATCAATTCCACTCTTCCTCACGCATCTTCTTAATTTCCTCTGAGAGCTCCCTAGCTTGGTTAGGTGTCAGAACTCCTGCTGATTCTAAAATGTCGTCAATCGAGTAATCATCTTCTACTTCGATCGTATTTAAATCCAAATCAATCTTAACCTTACTTTGTGTAACATTCATTCGCATTAGAATGGACCTTAAATCATTTGCCGTTTGTTTGTCTATCTTTTTGGGTATCGGCATGTTAATAAACCCTCCTTACATTACGAATTACTTACATTATAACATAGATGAACGATACTAATAAATTGAAGTAATAATAGCAACCCAACCTGGTCCCCTTATAATCTACTACTCCCGTGCATCCAATATAACCAATGCGCATAGATCTTCGACTTCTCTGCCTTTGTCCGGGAGAAGGATCTATGTAAAAGGAGAGAGAGTTCGTCCCCGTGAAAACTTTCAGTACTTGATATGCCATCTGCTGTCGTTCCCTTGATGCGATCGGTACTATTGATCATTTGGGCAAAAGGGTTCCACATCATCGAGTCGTTGCCATTGGATCAAATCATCGGAATGTGCGAAACGGATGACTTGCTACCCTTCACTTATGGATGGACCATGCCACTCGGAAAAATTCATCAA
>JACMJI010000229.1 GCA_014380705.1 Gorillibacterium sp.
GGCGGCGGTGCCGCTGAGCTAGCCACTGCCCGCGAGCTCGAACGCTGCCGCGAGACCGTCAAGGGCCTCGAGGGCTTCGGCCTCGCGGTCGTTGCCGAAGCTTTGCGGCGGCCGCTTGCCCAAATCGCTGTCAACGCTGGCTTTAGTCCGCTAGAGAAGGTAGAGCAAGCCAAAGCAGCCGGGGCGCTTGCGGGTAGTGCCGCGATCGGAATCGATTGCGACACTGGTGAGCTTATTGATATGATTGAACACCGGATCATTGATCCTTTAGCCGTTAAGCTTCATGCCGTTCGTACGGCGGGAGAGGTGGCGGCTGCTGTCCTTCGGATCCGTACGGTAATTAGGATGCGGCAGGATGGCGAGCCAACCAGTAGTTAACGAACCCCAAATAAATGGAACCCTGTTAAGGAGGTGAACTATACGTGAGACGCAAAGAAAGCCAACAAACGAATAGTGAAGAGATCGTTAAAGATCATTTTGAACAGCCTGAGGCAATGAACGCAGCGGAAGGTGAAGAGAGCCAAGCTTTTGCGGCAGATAATCAAGAGCTGAACGCTCCGCTGAGTGAACTTGACCAAGTACGCCAGGAATTAAAAGAAGCTCAGGAGCGTACGCTGCGTGTTCAAGCGGATTTTGATAATTTTCGTCGTAGAACCCGTCAGGATAAAGAAGAGTTCGCCAAATATGCTTCCTCGAAAGTGATGGAGGGTATTATACCTGTTGTAGATAACTTTGAACGTGCTTTAGGTGCGAGTCGGGAAACGCAAGATTTTGACTCCCTCATGAAAGGCATTGAGATGACTTTCCGCCAACTGGAACAGCTCTTGGAGCAAGAGGGTGTGAAATCCATGGAAACCGTCGGACAGCCGTTTAATCCAGAGTTTCATCAAGCCATCATGCAAGTGGATTCCGATGAGCATGAAGAAGGTATGATTGTTGAGGAAGTTATCAAGGGCTACATGCTTCGGGATAAAGTAATTCGTCCTGCCATGGTCAAGGTAAGCTCTTGATTATTAGAAGACATGAACGCCTTGTATAGAATGAAGTAGTTCGTTAACGGCCATTCCAGTGCAATTAAATAAGGAGGAAATATTCAAATGAGTAAAGTTATCGGTATTGACTTAGGCACCACCAACTCTTGCGTTGCAGTTATGGAAGGCGGCGAAGCTGTCGTTATTCCTAATCCAGAAGGCAACCGTACCACTCCTTCAGTCGTTGGCTTCAAAAAAGACGGGGAGCGCATCATCGGTGAAAGCGCCAAGCGCCAAGCCATTACGAACCCTGATGGGACCGTAAGCTCGATCAAGCGGCATATGGGTACAAACCACACGGAGAAAATCGGTGATAAATCGTATACACCTCCAGAAATTTCAGCCATTATCCTGCAAAAGCTAAAAGCTGATGCGGAAGCCTACCTGGGCTCACCTGTTACCCAAGCGGTCATTACGGTTCCTGCTTATTTCAATGATAGCCAGCGCCAAGCGACCAAAGATGCGGGCAAAATCGCTGGTCTCGACGTTCTACGGATCGTCAACGAGCCAACAGCGGCAGCACTGGCTTATGGCCTTGACAAAGATATTGAAGAAACCATCCTCGTTTTTGACTTGGGCGGCGGTACCTTCGACGTTTCCATTCTTGAGCTCGATAGCGGTACGTTTGAGGTTCGCGCAACTAGCGGCGACAACCGCCTAGGCGGAGATGATTTTGACCAGAAAGTTATGGATTACCTTGTCAGTGAGTTTAAGAAGGAGCATGGCATTGACCTGAGCAAAGATAAATCAGCGGTACAACGTCTGAAGGACGCAGCAGAGAAAGCAAAGAAAGAGCTTTCCGGCGTACTGACCTCAACGATCTCCTTGCCCTTCATCACGGTAGTTGACGGCGTTCCTCAGCATTTGGAAATTAGCTTGACTCGGGCTAAATTTGATGAGATAACTGCTGATCTAGTTGAGCGTACGCTTGGACCAACGCGTCAGGCTCTTGCTGATGCAGGCTTGTCTCCTAGTGACATTGACAAAGTAGTATTAGTTGGCGGATCTACACGGACTCTTGCTGTGCAAGATGCTGTCAAGAAATTAATCGGTAAAGACCCACATAAAGGGGTTAACCCGGATGAGGTTGTTGCTCTTGGCGCAGCTATTCAAGCCGGCGTATTGACAGGAGACGTTAAAGACGTCCTGCTGCTTGACGTTACTCCATTGTCCTTAGGTATCGAAACGGCTGGTGGCGTATTTACCCGGATGATCGAGCGCAACACAACGATCCCAACAAGTAAATCTCAAGTCTATAGCACCTATGCAGACAGTCAAACTAGTGTCGAGATTCACGTCCTGCAAGGCGAGCGTCAGATGGCTAACGGCAACAAAACGCTCGGTCGCTTCATGCTGGGAGATATTCCACCAGCACCTCGCGGCGTACCGCAAATCGAAGTAACCTTTAACATTGATGCCAACGGGATTGTTAACGTGGCAGCTCAAGATAAAGGCACCGGTAAGAGCCAAAGCATCACCATTACTTCCTCTGGTGGTTTATCTGAAGCAGAAGTTGAGCAAATGATGAAGGATGCTGAGCTTCACGCTGAAGAAGATCGCAAACGCAAGGAAGAGGTTGAGATTCGTAATGGAGCTGACCAACTGATCTATTCCGTTGACAAGACAGTCAAAGATTTGGGCGACAAAGTCGATCAAGCGGAGATTGACAAAGCGAATGCATCTAAAGAAGTTCTCAAAACAGCGCTTGAGGGCACTGATCTTGAAGCGATCAAGAAAGCAACCGAAGAACTGACCGAGGTTGTTCAACAGCTATCCGTTAAATTATATGAGCAAGCCGCTCAGGCAGAACAAGCAGCCCAAGGTGCTCAAGGAACAGAGCATGGCCGCAACAAAGATAATGTAGTGGACGCGGATTATACAGTAGTAGATGAAGAAGAAAAGAAGTAAAGTATAGTAAGAATGAACATAAAATTTAATTAAGTCCCCACAAAGAAAAGCGGATCAGGCTTGCCCTGGTCCGTCCTTTTGGGGTCATTAGGTGGTGAAGGCTTGAGTAAGCGTGATTTTTATGAAGTGTTAGGTGTTAGGAAGGATGCTTCTGCTGACGAGATCAAGAAAGCTTATCGCAAAATGGCTCGTCAATATCATCCGGATGTGAACAAAGCAGCCGACGCGGAATCCAAGTTTAAAGAGGTTAATGAAGCCAACGAGGTTTTAAGCGACGACCAAAAACGGGCAGCGTATGACCGCTATGGACATGTCGATCCAAGTCAAGGCATGGGTGGTGCAGGAGCTGGAGATTTTGGCGGCTTTGGCGACATCTTCGATATGTTCTTCAATGGCGGCGGGGGTGGCCAGCGACGTAATCCTAATGCTCCGCAGCGGGGGAATGACCTGCAGTATACGATGAACATTGAGTTCAAGGAAGCTGTTTTCGGCAAGGAAACCGATATTACGATTCCTCGTACGGAAACCTGCTCCACTTGCCATGGGTCGGGTGCCAAGCATGGGACCAAGGCAGAAACCTGTACGGTCTGTAAGGGAAGCGGTCAACAGGAAGTTATTCAGAACACTGCCTTTGGTCGGATCGTTAACCGTCGGGTCTGTCAGAACTGTAATGGCCAAGGACAGATTATCAAAGAGAAATGTACGGACTGCCATGGCTCGGGTAAAGTAAAAACCCAACGTAAGATTCATGTGAAGATTCCAGCTGGTGTGGACGATGGCGCTCAGCTTCGCGTCTCCGGAGAAGGAGAAGCGGGCAGCAAGGGTGGTCCTCCAGGAGACTTGTATATCGTCCTCCGTGTAAAGGCCCATGATTTCTTTGAGCGTGAAGGCGATGACATTTATTGCGAGGTTCCTTTGACCTTCGCTCAAGCGGCACTTGGTGATGAGATTGAGATCCCAACCTTAACCGAAAAGGTTAAGCTTAAGATCCCACCTGGCACACAGACGGATACCCAATTCCGCTTAAAGGGCAAAGGTGTTCCGCGGATTCGTGGTTATGGTCAGGGTGATCAGCATGTTAAGGTTGTCGTTGTTACTCCAACTACTTTAAGCGACGATCAGAAGGAACTGCTGCGTCAATTTGCTTCCCAAAACGGTGAACAGACACATGAGCAGTCGCGCAATATTTTTGAACGTATGAAAAAGGCTTTTTTAGGCGATTAATAACTATAGCGTATCTCAAGCGTCGATATCAGTCGCTTGTAGATACGCTTTTTTTAAAATATCAGAAGGTATAAGTTTTCCCTTATCCTGTTCTGATATTTCACCGGTAAACGCACAGCGCCAAAGGACGCCGACAGGCGTTTATCCTTGCTAGTTGCCCCTCCATGTATAGTCGGATCATGCAGGTAAATACTAATATTAAATATTTGCCGTAGATTTAAACTTGACCATCGGACTTGAGATTAAGCTGCAATGACGAATAGGAGGGTATACGATGAAAGAGCTTAAACCGGAGGATCAGCATAAACGGAAGCTAGCTGTGACTCACTATGAGGATATGCATTATAATGCGAAGCTGGCAGATGCGGATGACCTTGAAGCACAGGCACGAGCAGCTGCAGCAGATGAAAGAGCGGAAGAAGGCGATACACTTGGCTGAGAAGAGTGTAATTGCTTACTTTAAAACCCGTGAAGATGCCGACTCTGCCTCAACCAAACTAAAAAGCATGCGGGTGCAGGACGTTAGTGTAAGCGAGTTTGGTCGGTATACAGGTGAGGCCATGGTAGGTCCTGGTTTTCCTGCGGGTGGAGGAACGAATAGCTTGGCAGCCCTTACTTTGAACACCTCGGTATCCTCGAACGATGCAGGGATTTTACTTGCAGCACATCCTGGTGCAAGTGGACAAAGCACCGGTGAGACGGTATCTGGGCATAACTATTTGCTGTCAGCCATCGTTGCGGATGACATTCACCATCAAGCACTCAGCATTGTAGAACAATCCGGTGGCTATGTGTAGATAACAGAGCAATATTATGTTAATCTCCAATCCTGGGTGAATCATAGGGTTGGGGATTTTTTTGCCCCTATTCCCGCTCTATAGTACAATAGATTTTATGAATTCATCTACATAGGGGGTACAGCATGCGCTGGCACGAAATTACAATAAGTACAACAGAAGAAGCTATTGAGATGACCGCTAATTTTATGCATGAATTGGGAGCAGGGGGCGTTTCCATTGAGGAATCCGGCACTCTGAACAAAGTTCGTGACACCACATATGGCGAGCTGTATGATCAGCCACTTAACGATATACCCGAAGGTCAAGCCGTCATTAAAGGTTATTTTGAAGCGGGGATGGATCCAGAGGATCTGGTACGGAGTCTGACAACAGCAGTCTTAGGACTTAAAGCGTTCGATATTGATCCAGGCAACCCTGTTGTAGAAGCGAAGGAAGTGGATGACTCCGACTGGGCCGATGCATGGAAGCAGTATTTTAAACCAATACGCATTACCGAAAGACTGACAATCAAGCCATCGTGGGAGGATTATACACCGCAGGCTGGAGAAATTATATTGGACCTCGATCCGGGAATGGCCTTTGGGACGGGAACACATGCCACAACTTCACTCTGTCTAAAATCTATTGAAAAGCAGATTCGCCCCGGCGATGAAATTATCGATGTAGGAACGGGTTCAGGTGTCCTTGCGATTGCGGCTGTAAAGCTAGGGGCCAAAAGCGTTCTTGCGCTTGATCTTGATCCGGTTGCTGTGACTGTCGCCAAAGAGAACGTGGAACGCAATGGGTTATCAGCTCAGATCAATGTCCAGTTGAGTGATCTACTCGGCGTATTGCAGCAGAACAACGACCAGCACACACTTGGCATTACGCTTCCCGTTCGTGTGGTTGTGGCCAATATTCTGGCGGA
>JACMJI010000230.1 GCA_014380705.1 Gorillibacterium sp.
ACCATTCAAACTTGGCCGTAAAAGAAGTTGGGACCTCCATTGCCGCAGTCGTAATATACACCTCATAGTGTTCACTTAGTTCTTTAATGACTTCCTGGCTATCCTTCATGACATCCAAATCGCGGAAAAAGGTAGGATCATCTAAATAATTCCTTATCTCGGCTTTCAAAAGAGGGCGTAAATCTCTGAGACGTGATATCCGGAGGTCTTCAACCGTAAGATTTTCTTGATAGTCACGATTAAAAAGTCGCAGGTGTTTGGCATTGAAATCGGCCATGACTTCATCCATATCGATTGCAATTCTTTTCATAAAGTAACGGCACTCCTTTTAACCAGGTTTCTCTTTATTGTACATCCTCCAACACACTGCTTTTTTTTCAGTTTTACAGTTGTATGAGCAATCTCGTAGCCATTTATCAGCAGCACGATTCGGTGTTCTCCTGGATAATGCCGACGGGTGGTTAAATCAGCCCAGCTATGCATTCGTTTCCCGTTAACGAATACGAAGCGTATATTGCAGTTGGCACGGATTGCCAATCATCAAATCAGAACCTGCATCCGCCGCATAACCGAATAATGTCAACACCTCAGGATCCGCTTTGCGGATCAGGGTTCGACAACCCTGTCGGATAATCCAGTCCGTTTTCGGATCGACACCTTTCCAGCAGCGTACTGTTTCGAGCACAACTCCCGGATGATCCTTAGCAATATCGTTTAGATTATTAGCAACACTCTTCCGCACATAAAGCGAAGGATCTGCTTTCAAATGCTCCAATATAGAAAGAACTGGAGTGGGGTCACGCTTGAACATCGGCAGGGATACCCCCCATGGTAAACGGGGACGACAACCCTCGCTGGAAAGCCGCCGGACATGCTCATTGGGATGCTGCGACCAGATTTCCATCTGGCCCATCACCCGTCCTGGGTTACGCAGCAAAAACGGCCTGATCGCGAACTCGGCGGATGATCTCTGTGTAAACCGCTCCAAAGCTAGCATAGAAAGCTCCCATTGAGCATCTTCTTGGCCATATATCGCCACAAAATCAGAAAAAAACAAGTATGGAAATCCTGTGCACGTTTCATCGATGGCGAATAACACATCTAGAGCTTCTTCATACCTAAGCGGAAGATAGCTCTAGAGTTAATGGCTCGGATGCGGCGAATCACCTCACTTATTCATTAGGCTTAAAAATTGGCTTCCCAGCCTCAATTAGGACTTTATTACCTAACAGGAAAATTCCCTGAATAACCATGAGCAAGCCGGTTATGATTAACAGCCATTCTATTCGGACAAAATCTGACAGAGGCCCAAATACAAGCATACCCATGGGCATCATCACACTGCTGATCATCCCCAAAACACCGAGTACTCTGCCGAGAAAATCTTCCTCGACCTTCTCCTGCAGTAAAACCATAGAAGGTGTATTAAAGATAGGCAGGGCAACACCAACCAACCCCATGAAAATTAAATAGACCCAAAAAACGGGAACAATTCCAAGGGCCACGGTACAAGCTCCAATAATAAGCGTTGAAAGGGTCATAGTGTAAACCTTATTCTTGAATCCGCCCCAAGAAATCATAACCCCTCCACCCACCATCATCCCGATGGAAAAGGCAACTTCAACCCCCGTTAGACGCCAGAGATCAGCGCCAAAACTGCGGGTAACCTGTAGCGGTGTTAAGAAAGCGGCAGGTGCGACGAGTATAAAGAAAAAGGCACAAAACATAAAGTACTTACTTACAAAATTATGATTCTTGATATACCTGAAGCCTTCTCGCATATCACTGAAATAACTAATTGTCGGCTTAGCCAAAGCTTTAGCATGAGCGGGCACATGTAAGAACACAAGCAATACGGAAACCGCTATGGCTGCTGTAACAACATCAATAAAGAATATGGTTTCAATCGGTGCTAGACTCAATAGAGCGGCGCTTAACATGGGGGACGCAAGCATGACCATTGCTTGAATCGTTCCGTTTGTCGCGTTCACCTTCGTAAGTTTATCCACCGGCACCATTTGGGGGATAAACGCACCTACCGCTGGACTATGAATAGCTGATCCAAGCGCACGTATGGCCGGCACCACAAAGAGCAACCAGAGTGGATTATACCCACTTAAGAATAGGATACCTAGAATAAGCGTCGATACGGCGATAATTGAATCGGAGAGAATAATCAAGGTTTTTCGATTATAACGGTCCGCCCATACCCCCGCAAATGGGGAAAGAAAAAAGGTGGGTAGGAACCCGCAAATGATATATATTGTCATCATTGCACCGGACTTGGTTTCCAATGTTATGTGCCACATAATGGCATATTGCACCAGAGACGATCCAAAGAGTGATAACGTCTGACTGGCCAAAAAGAGTGTAATATTCTTTTTCCAGTTCTTATTCATATAAATTAACACATTAAGCCGACGATGGAACTTGGTTTTCGGATGAAGGTTATAATCAACGTGAACATTCAAAAACGCGCCATTTATTGATTGATGAAGCCCACCACCGAACAACTCATCATCAGCAATAATGTTCCGAATTTCTGTTACTTGCTCCAGCCATTCTAGAAACTCACCTGAATTAAGTTCTTTAAACAGTCTATCCATTATGCTACTGATGTCGAAAGTCGTTTTTTGAAACTTGTTCTTCTGATCAATATAAGTGGTTCCATCCCATAATCCGTCGGTAATGGATGGGTAATTTTGATAGATTTCTTCCGCCTTTTCGTTATAAAAAAAATCCTCGAACATAACATATCGAAACGGCG
>JACMJI010000231.1 GCA_014380705.1 Gorillibacterium sp.
AAAAACACCATAATCGATGTTGCTCTTCAATTCGCGTAAAGCTCCAATGGCTTCCCGGTTGCCAACTAGAAACCCAATACGGCAACCCGCCATGTTAAAGCTTTTGGAGAAGGAATGGAACTCGACCGCCGTGTCTGACGCGCCTGGAACTTCTAGGATGCTTAAAGGACGATAACCATCAAAGCCCATTTCGGAATAGGCTAAGTCGTGAACAACCAATACATTCCACTTGCGGGCAAGTGAGATCAACTTCTCAAAGAAGCTTAAGTCTACCTCGGTTGAGATCGGATTACCCGGAAAATTCAAGAGAATAAATACCGCTTCCTGCCACACCGTTTCCGGTATGCTATCAAGGTCAGGAAGGAAACCATTCTCTGCCTTTAAGGGCAGATATACCGGTTCTACACCCGCAATCGCAAGAGCTCCCGAATAGATCGGATAGCCTGGGTCCGGGACGATCGCTTTGTCCCCCGGGTTACAGATCGCTAACGCTAAATGGGCGAGTCCATCCTGTGAGCCCATCAAGGTTAGTACTTCTTGTTCAGGATCCACGCTGACACCAAAACGATAATGCATCCAAGCTGCCGCCTTCAAGCGGAATTGCCTACTCCCGCAGGAAGACGGATAGGAATAGCTATCCTCTCTTAGCGCAGCCTTACTTAAAACCTGCCTGACCTCCGGTGTAGGCGCTCGGTCTGGGCTGCCAATACCTAGATCAATAATATCAAGTCCCGATTGCTGCGCCTCCATCTTCCAATGCGAGACCTCAGAGAAGATGGATGAGCCAAGATTCGCTAGTTTGTCTGAACGCCAAGAACGTTTTGCGGTATTAAGAATCATCTGAGACCACCCATTCGTCTTATCTAACTTATGCTTTCTATTCTAGCATAACTTCTAAATGGGTCGATCATGAAGGGGAGCAAATTCTTTTATTACTCAGATAAATTCTAATTATTAATACCTAATTATTGTTTACTCATTTCAACAAGCTTATTGACCGTATTCCAATTGCGGGTTGTAGCGGAGACACCTAATCTTTTCTCAATTAAGGTAGTTGTAAGCTTAGATCTTCCCGCGTTTTGGCGGTAAAGAATATAAACGTCAAGGCCGTGAATGCGAAGTTCGTCTACCTCGTTATTGTAGGATAGTAAACGGTCGATTCCCTCTTGCGAAGGGGCTTCCTGCAGGTGAGCAACATAAACGCTTTCGCCTTCTGGCAGGTCATTCACGGGAAACGGACAAGTTGCAATGATCCGTTCCAACTCTTGAACGGTTCGTAAGACAACAGGAACAGAGAAGCCGAAAACACGTTCGATTTCTTGCTGAATCCGCAGCCGCAGTCCGGTCTCCTCTTCATTCGATTCAAATAGAACATTGCCACTCTGTATGTAGGTTTGCACTTGAAGTAAATCCAGTTCTTCAAACATTTGCTTCAATTCGACCATTCTGATCATCTTCTGTCCACTTACATTGATCCCACGCAAGAGCGCTATATACATAGTCAGGAGAATCCCCTCCTTGTCTGATTTCTTGCATTATTTTCAAGAAATGAATTTGGGTTCCTTTAGACCTTTACATTTAAAGGGTTCGATATGAACGTGAACATGCTTTACCTGGTGTTCCTGCTGCAAGTGAGTTTCGATGGCATCACTAATCGCATGACTCTCGGTAACATTTAAATCCGCCATAACGTACACCGTTAAGTCAACTAAGACTTGGTTTCCTTGGAAACGCGCACGGATATCCTTAACCTCTTCAACACCTGGAATTTGAATAACCGTTTCCTCGAATGCCTTGATCAAGCTCAGATCAAAACCGTCGGTCAAGGAATGCGTTGCATCTTTAAAGATACTCCACCCAGTCTTCAAAATAAAAAAACTAACAATAATCGCGACGATCGGGTCTAAAAGCGGCATTCCGAATTGGGAGCCGAAGATACCAATAAAAGCCCCAACACTGACAAAAGTATCCGAAAGATTATCCTTGGCAGCAGCTATCAGGGCCTTGCTATTCAGCCTATTGGCCAGTTGGTAATTGTAGCGATAGACAATCAACATAATGAGCGCACAACCGAGTGCGGTCCACGCGGCAATAAGATCCGGTGTTGGCTTTGCATCAATAAAAAAATGGGAGACCGCTTGATAAAGAACCTCAAGCCCAACGGCTACCATAATCAATGAGGCAATGAGCGCGGCAACGGTCTCTGCCCGAAAATGCCCATAAAAATGGTCGTCATCTGGAGGACGACGAGAAATTTTGAGCCCGATCAGAATGGCGAGTGATGCCATAATATCCGTTGAGTTGTTGAAACCATCCGCAAAAAGTGCTTCTGAGTTAGAGAGCCATCCTATTGAAAGCTTGATGATTGACAACACAATATAGGCGACGATGCTAACCCATGCACCCTTCTCGCCTTCTCTTAATTGTTCATACTCTGTCATTACTTTCCCTCCAAGAACAATTCGAAATACTAAACTATCATACTCCTCTGCTCGATGTGGGTCTAGAGAAACAATGTTGCCCTCGGTCAAGCTTGGTTTTTATAAGCGGTATATCGCGCTAAATTACACTCATTTTTGACAGTTGCCTCCACAACACAAAAAAGCTCTTGAGACGATTATTAGACTCAAGAGCATTCTTCAATCTATTTGTAAGAGCAACTTTGGACCAAAGGCCTCCATTTAGCGATTGTCGACTTTTTCTGGATACATATCATGGTTGATTAAGCGCTGACGGGCCATCTCTTCAAACGCGGTGTCGGGTTTTCCATAATTGCAATAGGGATCAATAGAGATCCCCCCGCGAGGAGTAAACTTGCCCCATACCTCAATATAGCGAGGCTCCATTAGCTGAATGAGGTCATTCATGACGATATTTATGCAATCCTCGTGGAAATCGCCATGGTTGCGGAAGCTGAAGAGATAAAGCTTCAGTGATTTACTCTCCACCATCTTTAGGTGGGGAATATAGCTGATATATAAAGTGGCAAAATCCGGCTGACCCGTAATAGGGCATAGGGTCGTAAATTCAGGGCAATTGAATTTGACAAAATAATCGCGATATGGGTGTTTGTTATCAAAGGTTTCGAGAATGCCGGGATTATAATCAAAATTGTACCGGGTTCCCTGATTACCCAGCAAGGTAAGATCCCCTAGCTCGTCTGCTTGTCTGCCTGCCATGAAAGCGGCCTCCTCAATTAGGTTAGTTTTATTAGTGGTATTGGGGATCATAAAACCTCAAACTCCTCGTTTATTCCCCCACACGAGGGTATGAAGTTGCGGTAGAACCCGAACGTTAGCCATATCCGAACGCTTCATCACCTGATTGATCAAATGCTCGTAGGAGACAAGAAGCCTTGAAGCCACGTCAGTGATCGCTTCTTCTGTCGTCATTGGATTGCCCGTCTGGATGAACATCGGAACTAGAGGATAACGGCGGTGAATGAGTCCCGCATAATCCAGATCCATTTCGTCAAAGACGATTACTTTTAGGCTAAAATCAGGGACCGACGCAGAGCCGGTTCGATCTGAAAGCCGCTGAACCCAAACGTCAAGCCGTGCCAGGTCTGTATCCATACCAGAGCTTGGAGGCTTGGGCGACAAAGTCACCTCATCTACTTCCAAGATCCAATCCTGCCAAATCGAGCCTTGCGTTTCTACCGCTGTGCGGATGTTCTTCTCTCGGAGCAAACGGACAAGTTCTCCAAGCGGCCGCAATAAAGCCGGGTTGCCCCCACTAAGGGTTACATGGTCAAAGCTGCTGCCGCCTAGACGATAAAGTTCCTCCCAGATGGCGTCAGGGTGGAGCAGACGAATCTCTTCCTTGCCGCTCCCGTTCCAAGTAAAAGCAGAATCACACCAAACGCAGCGATAATCACAGCCGGCCGTACGGACGAACATGGTCTTTCGACCGATTGCCATGCCTTCCCCTTGAATGGTCGGCCCGAAAATTTCCAGAACAGGAATTGCCCGTTTG
>JACMJI010000232.1 GCA_014380705.1 Gorillibacterium sp.
AAGCGAAGCGCACTCATCAGGTCGGCCCAAACCTTAAGGTCATGACCATAGCCAACTGAGCGGAATTGCCAAGCGCGATCCTGCATCAAGGTATACGATTGCATATCCGTTACGCCGTGACGGTTAAGGTTATTGGTATCAAAGGATGCATCCTTAGCGTGGAAATGATGGATAGCTCCTGCTTTACCCAAAATGAGTACGGCTTGTACGGGATCAATGCCTTGCCACCACATATGACTTGGGTCAAGATTCGCGCCAATAACATCACCAACTGCTTCACGTAGACGAAGCAAGGTTGCTGGTGTATGTACAGAGAAACCGCCGTGGAGCTCGAGACCAATTTTGATGCCGCGATCCGATGCGTATTTACCAATTTCTTTCCAATAAGGAATGATTTTGGTCTCCCATTGCCAGTCTAAAATTTCCTGAAAATCGTTTGGCCAAGGTGCGATCGGCCAGTTCGGGTATTTGGCATCCTCATGGTCACCTGGGCAGCCGGAGAAGGTATTAACGACAGGAACACCAAGCTTCTGGGCGAGATCAATGCTTTTGCGGATAACAGCGTCTGCTTCCGAAGCAATTGCCTTTTGCGGGTGCAGAGGATTACTGTGACAGCTTAGTGCGCTGATGATCAGACCACGAGAGGATAGTGCCTCTTGGAATGCTTTGAGGGCTTGGTCATCGTTTAGCAGTAGATCGGGGTCGCAATGGGCATTTCCTGGATAACCACCCGACCCAATTTCGATAGCTTCGAGACCTTTAGAAGCGATGTAATCAAGTGCTTCTTCAAAAGGCTTCTGGTTAAATAGTGGGTTAAACACGCCGAGCTTCATAGGACACCTCCATTAATTATCAATTAGATTTAGGATTTCTTATCCCTATACGACTTTTAAACTCTCGCCGTAAACTCACAGGACAAAAGGACGCCCTACGGCGTTATCCCTAGTCAAAATTATATCATTAATATTCCAAAAAATCATTGCTGGATGCTAACAACTAATAAAATTGATTGCGTTTAAAGAAAAAAGATAAAATTCCTCGCGGACTATGTTAGAATTATACAAATGCAATATAATTAGCCTCTATTAAAAATGTAACTTATCCTGGTGTTTGGGAGATAAAACATATGAACTCATGCCATGAAGATGACATTCTTAGGCTAAACATATATAAGGATATGCTAGCCCAGTTATTTGCTGGTATTCCGGATTTGGCTTTGCTACTAAAGGTTGAAGCAGAAGTAGAAGCATGTGAGCACTTTCGCTACATTTTACTCAATCCAGCTGCTTTGGATTCAGGGATTTTTCATGAGGACCCCATCGGAAAGACCATTGATGACATGCTGCCTGAGGATTTAGCTGAATTGTTGAATGAACGGTACCGGAAAGTCTGTCGAACCCGCAAACCACTATATATTGAGGACGGTAAGCTCACTTATGAAGGGCACCGTTTTGGAGACACCGTAATGAGCCCGGTATTTGGTCAGGGGGGCAGGGTCAGTCATATTCTAACCGTGGTTAAAGACTACGATACGAATATACTGAAAACTCGACAGGATTTGAAAATCACGCAGGATTTCCTGTTTACACTAATGAATGGAACCAAGGATGGTATCGTTTTCTGGGACCTTGAAGGCAGTATTCTCCAGGTTAACGATTCTTTCCGCAGGCTGTTTCATTACAACGATGAGAATATTGAGAGTCAACTAACGGGAAAGGGCACATTTTTCTCCATAGAAAACCGAAATTATATTGCTGATTTATCTGCTAGGCTAAAACGAGGGGAGCAAGTGGGCACCTCAAGCGCTGTCTATAAAACAGAAGGGGGACTCGCTGTTTATGTAGATGTTACTTATTTTTCTTTGAAAATGGAGGACGGTGAAATTTACGCCTTTACCGGAATCTATCGGGATATTACTCGGGAGAAGCATGCTGTGACCGCTAGCCAAGAGAATGAACGGAGATATCGAATCATTGCTGAGAACATGACCGACTTGATTCTACTCACTGATGTTACAGGAGTCGTTCAATATGTGTCTCCTTCTTTCCATCATTTGCTTGGGCTGTCCGAGGATCGGGTGCTGGGTAAAAGTGTGCTGGAAAATATCGATAAACGAGATATTCCCAAGGTGAGCCATACGCTGGTGGGGATTAGAAAAGACCTGGGCACGGAGCTTGTTGAATTTCGTTATATCCTCTTAGACGGTTCCTTTGTGTGGGTGGAAGCGAAGGGTTCACTCCTTTGGGAGAGTGGTACGCCCTATATCCTTTTAATAGGAAGAGATGTAACCGATCACAAGGCACATGAAGAACGAACGGCAATGCTAGCTTACAGCGATCCTTTAACGGGTGCTCCCAATCAGAAGATGTTTCAAGAGCTATTAAAGCAAGCTATTTATGCATCTGAGCGTTACGGACATCCGCTGGCTATTGTGTATTTGGATTTAGAGGCAGATAGAACACTTCTGCCAACGATTACGGAAGAGCAACGGGATGGTCTGCTTCGGGCTGCTGTTATGCTCATGGAACTTAGTGTAGGCAAAAGTGGTGTGGTAACTCGAGTGGCAGGTGGAGAATTTCTACTACTGTATCAGGAATTTGTAGAAGAACAGGAAGTTAAAGACGCCGTTTCGCGTCTGCTCAGTCAATTGGCACTCCTTGCTGTTCCGGGCCTAGAGGATACAGAGGTTTGGAAAAGCGCAGCGGGGATCGCTTTCCGTTCGCAAGCTATTGGACAAGCTGTAGAACTGATCGAATCTGCACAGATGGCGCTTTATCGCGCCCTTGAAGATAGAGAAAGCCGGCTCGCAGTATTCAAGCCGGATTAATAAAAGTTTATTGCACAACAGAGTAGAGACAGGTTGTTTATTCTCCACTCGCTCTATTCGTCTCATCCATGGCATCAATCGCCCGCTTTCCAGCATTCGCTGCGGAAGTGGGCTTTAAAACGGGCAGAACAGCGGGCAGTACTTCGATAAGTATGTGATCCGTAATAACGGGCTCCCCGTCTGCTTGAATGGCGAGGGGGCTACTCGGCTTAATCTCTACTATTTTACCGGATAACATATGCACCGCACGGTGTCTCTCATGACTTCCAGAGAAAACGAGCGGGAAAAATCGCAGAAGCTCAAAGCGGTTAATTCCGTGGACAACACATAGAGAAACAAGTCCGTCGTCTGGAACAGCAGAGGGACAAATCTTCATGCCTCCCCCATAGTAGGGAATATTCCCCGCAGCAACGAGCCATACGTTCTCAAGTGCGAGCTCCTGATCGTCAACCCGCAGCACCAGACTTCGCGGTTGATAGGTTAGCAGGACTCTAATAACAGACAACACATAGGCAAGCTTGCCGAGCCCAAGCAGATTAAACCCCTTTTTGTATATCGCGTTGTTGGTCGTTAAGGCAATCTGACCGTCAAAACCACAGCTAATTGAATTAACAGCAATTCTTTGCCCGATACGCAGAAGATCCATGGCCTTTGGTGGGTGTTCCAGATCCAGCGCGTTTAATAAAACAGCAAATGCTTGGTCCGTTTGAGCAGGAATTCCATGTCCCCGAGCAAAATCATTCCCCGATCCCGCAGGTATGCATCCGAAAGAGCAGGGTTTTTTAGGTTGGCTTGCTTCACTCTTTATAGAAAGTGCTTCCCAAAGGCCGCTAACCGTTTCATTTACCGTTCCGTCGCCACCTACAGCTACGATTGCTTGATATTGACCGGTGCCGAACATTTTTTTGGCCAAATGAGCAGCGTCGCCAGGTCCCTTCGTAAAAAAGGCGTGATAGCGGCGATCAGCAGTTTTAAGCAGACTCTCTAAGCGAATCCAAACCTTTTTGCCCCGGCCATTACCGGAGACGGGATTGATGATGAACCCAATCATGTCATTCACCTTATTTCCTTTGAAAATCTAGTATGTTAAGTTTATCACATTTGGTTTTGGTGAGGGGGACTATTTTTGTTGTGCAAAAGGTGGTCTTTGTAAGAAAATCTGGTAAACTGATAGGTACCGGTGATCCGTATCACTAAAGACTAACTTGTCGCTCTAGCTATAGCATAATGAAACATCTGAGCTGCTGAAGCGATCCGTATCACTATAGACCAACTTGTCGCTCTGGCGGCAACACTTAAAACGCAACAGGATGTTTGGGGTTATTAGGCAGATAGAAGAAATAGATAGGCGCTATCTCTAGGAGGTTCATGAACGATGAATAAAAAAGAAGACATCGAGCTGCTTTCGCCTGCTGGCGATTGGGATTGTCTGCGGGCAGCCGTAGCGAACGGGGCGGATGCGGTTTATTTTGGTGTGGAGAAATTCAATGCGCGGGCGCGGGCTAACAACTTTCGTACGGAGGAGCTGCCGGACATTATGTCCTTTCTTCACCTTTACGGGGTGAAGGGTTTTCTGACCGTTAATATATTGATTTTTGAGAATGAGCTGGACAGTGCGCGCGAGCTTATTGAAGCCTGCATCGATTCAGGTGTAGATGCGGTCATTGTACAAGATCTTGGATTGGTTCGCCTCATTCGCGAGATATCGCCCGATTTTCCAATTCATGGTTCAACTCAGATGACGGTAACTTCTCCGGAGGCGGTGGAGTTTACCAAAGCCTATAACATTGAGCGCGTGGTGCTCGGTCGGGAAAACAACCTCAAACAGATCCGAACCATTGGAGAGTATGCCAAGCAGCCGATGGAGGTTTTTGTCCACGGCGCAATCTGTGTATCCTATTCGGGGCAATGCTTGACTTCGGAGATGTGGGGCGGGCGCTCAGCTAACCGGGGTGAATGCGCTCAGGCATGCCGGCTGCCCTATGATCTAATGGTGGATGGTATACAGAAGCCGATGGGTGACGTCGCTTATCTGCTATCCCCTAAAGATTTGGCTGCTGTCGAGCTAGTGCCGGAGCTGATCGAAGTCGGAGTCACGTCCTTCAAGATTGAAGGGCGCATGAAGAGTGCAGAG
>JACMJI010000233.1 GCA_014380705.1 Gorillibacterium sp.
AGTGAAAATGAGGTCTCAAAAGTCAACTCTGCGATACTTCCGACAGGTCCGTGAAGTGCCTTACCGGAACGCCAGCCACCTTGACGATCGATATAAAAGGGATGTATTTCATATTTGGAATGATTAAATGCTTTGATAACAGCAAGAGCTGTTTGCAGGGAAACGTCATGCTCCCCTGACCGCCCTCCGTACACGAGCCCTACCCGAACCTTATTTGTCATGGAAACCTCCTGGTTATGTATTCATGCTGCATATTAGAGCATAGGTCCAATGCGCAGATTAATGTAGGGAATCATTGATATGAAAAAAACGGTATTGCGTATTCTCTGTCCACGCGTAGGAGTCCCTGTAATCCCAATAACGATGCTTACTGCTCACAGTGTGTGCGTTTACAAGAGGCATGCCATTTCCATCCATTGCGGTTACTACAGTGCTATGACCATAATGCCCGTTGCCATTCCAACTGTAGCTAATAACATCCCCCTCCAACAACTGTTGAGGAGAATTTACCAATTTAGCTTGAAGTCCTTGCCGGCTATTGGATAGAAATCGTCTTAGGCTGTCTGCAACAGCCCAACTATAGCTCCAAAGCTCCCGGTTTCCGCTTTTACCGCGGTACCACCAACCCGTTCCTCTTTTATTAGTATAGTTCATCGGTGCCCCGCCTGCAAAGATGCACTGGGATACATAATTCGAGCAATCCACGGCAAATTCAAGATAAGCCGGGTTACCCGCCTCCCACCAAAGGTCAGCATAAGCAGCAGCACGCTTACGGTCGTAGGGAATTGCACGAAAAAGCGGTGTGGACCTCCCAACCTTTTCATCTAATAATGGAATGGACAGGTTACCAATAGTTGGAAGCAGTTTAGTCTCTGCTGGTAATTCCGCAGCATCGAGTTCATAGGACCCCTCACCAAACACGCCAACGGGCTCTCGTGGGTGGATCGCGGTAATTGCCCATTGTCCACGCCGGGAAACCAAAATAATCGTCTCTACTTCTTTCTTCTCTTCTTTATGAAATTGTCCATTGCACTTGTAATCAAAACCACTATGTAGTCCAATATCCACGACCAACCCATTACCGAAGCCACGCGCACTGAGGATACGCAGTCTTGATTCCCGGCGGATAGGCTCAAGTCTCCGCTGCCGATGAAGCGCTGCAAGTCTTGCCATGCGATTCTTTTGCATTAAATGATAAGGGTCGTCTTCTATATAGGAAGCAACGTTTCCCGGGTCATATTGGGCCTCCATCTGATTCCGGGCATAGGCATACTCATAGACAAGGGTTTTCCAGTCCATTGCAACATCCCTCCAATTAGGGATACTATATGTGACCGAAAGTTGAAAGATGTTTTCACGGCTTAGAAATCGTTAGGATTTGGGGTAAAAGAGGGTTTACGAAGGGTAAAAAAATCAGTATACTTATGGTGACGATAATTATGAAATAGAGTTTCATCAAGTGAAACAAATCGGTGCTTTATTTTATTTCTCACCTTACATTAGGAGGTCTTTTTATGGCACGTAAAGATCATTTTAGCGTTAAAAGCAGTTTGAAATCGGGTGGGCAGGACTACGTCTATTACAGTTTGAAAAAACTGGATGAAAGAGGGTTTGGCAACATTGACCAGCTCCCTTTTTCCATAAAGGTACTTCTCGAAGCGGCTGTTCGCCAGTTTGATGGCAGAGCCATTACGAATGATCACGTGAAACAAATCGCAGGCTGGGCAGAGAATAGAGACGCAAACAAGGAGATCCCTTTTATTCCCGCACGGATCGTCCTTCAGGATTTCACGGGTGTACCTGTTGTTGCGGATCTCGCTGCTATGCGTTCAACGATGAGCAGAATGGGTGGAGATCCAAAGCGGATTAACCCGCTTGTCCCCGTCGATTTGGTCATCGACCACTCTGTGATGGTGGATCAATATGGCTCCAAGGAAGCGCTGGCCTACAACGAGGCCATTGAATTTGAGCGGAATGAAGAGCGATACCGTTTTCTGCGCTGGGCTCAAACGGCTTTTAATAACTTTCGCGCCGTCCCCCCGGATACCGGTATTGTTCACCAAGTTAACTTGGAGTATCTAGCCTCAGTAGCGGCAACCAGGGTTGTTGATGGTGAAGTTGAGGTCTTCCCCGATTCCCTCGTCGGAACCGATTCCCACACAACGATGATCAATGGTCTTGGGGTTGTCGGCTGGGGGGTAGGCGGAATAGAAGCGGAAGCCGGAATGCTCGGCCAACCTCTTTATTTCCTCACGCCTGAGGTGATTGGATTCAAACTGACAGGAAGCTTATATGAAGGCTCTACCGCTACTGATCTTGCGCTAACAATCACCCAAATTCTTCGCAAAAAAGGTGTCGTGGGCAAATTCGTCGAATACTTCGGACCCGGGCTTGATAATCTCAGCCTATCCGATCGAGCAACCGTCGCCAACATGGCGCCAGAGTATGGGGCAACGATGGGCTTTTTCCCTGTAGACGTAGAAACCCTTAAGTACTTGCGCAGTACCGGACGCAGTGAGGAACAGGTCGCCTTGGTCGAAGCTTACTACAAGGCCCAAGGCATGTTCCGTGAGCCGGATATGAAGGACCCCGTTTATTCCGAATATATTGAATTTGACCTTTCTACGGTTGTGCCTAGCTTAGCTGGACCTAAACGTCCACAGGATCGGGTAGAATTAACCCATATGAAGGAAGCCTTTAACTCTATCATCCATACCCCAATTGACAAGGGCGGATATGGTTTAAACGAGGAAGATGTTAACAGAGAAATTGAAATCGCTCACCCGAATGGCAAGAGCAGCACCTTAAAGACCGGTGCCGTCGTTATCGCTGCCATTACCAGCTGTACCAATACCTCAAACCCAAGTGTGATGCTCGGAGCAGGTCTTGTGGCCAAGAAGGCTGTCGAACGCGGGTTGGTGAAGCCTGATTACGTAAAGGGCAGCCTTACCCCAGGATCTCTGGTTGTGACGGAGTACCTTAAAAAAGCTGGACTTCTTGATGCGCTAGAAACACTAGGCTTCCATGTAGTGGGATATGGCTGTGCAACATGCATCGGCAACAGCGGCCCCCTGCCGGATGAGGTTTCGCAAGCGATTATCGACAATGACATGACGGTGGCTTCTGTGCTTTCAGGCAACCGTAACTTTGAAGGCAGGATTCATCCGCATGTTAAAGCCAACTACTTGGCTTCTCCACCGCTCGTTGTCGCCTATGCTTTAGCAGGTACGGTTAATATCGATCTAAGCAAAGACCCAATTGGCTTCGGTACCGATGGGGAGCCTGTTTATCTGAAGGACATCTGGCCTTCCTCCCAGGAAATCGCTGAAGCGACACGGGCCTCGGTCAGCCCGGCGATGTTCCATGAGAAGTACAAGGATATATTCACGGCTAACAAACGTTGGAATGAGCTCGCCATCCCCATGGGTGAGTTATATGAATGGGACGATAGCTCGACCTACATTCAAGAACCGCCTTTCTTCTCAGGGTTAAGCGAGGAACCTGCCGATATCACTGGCTTTGAGGGCATGAAGGTCCTTGCCCAGCTTGTGGATTCGGTTACGACCGACCATATTTCACCTGCCGGCAGCATTAAGGCCGACAGTCCTGCAGGCTTCTACCTGCAAGAGCATGGCGTCAAGCAAAAAGACTTTAACTCCTACGGCTCTCGCCGGGGCAACCATCTGGTCATGATGCGCGGAACCTTCGCCAATATCCGTATTCGCAATGCCGTTGCACCAGGTACGGAAGGCGGCGTCACGACTTACCTGCCTACAGGAGAAGTGATGTCTATCTATGATGCCTCAATGAAATACCAGGAGCAGGGCACGCCATTGATCGTTCTGGCTGGGAAGGAATACGGCACAGGCAGCTCCCGGGACTGGGCAGCCAAGGGCACCTTTCTCCTTGGCGTGAAAGCTGTAATTGCCGAGAGCTATGAGCGGATTCACCGCTCCAATCTAGTCGGCATGGGCGTTCTGCCCTTGCAGTTCTCCGAAGGCTTCGGCTGGCAGACACTGGGGTTCACCGGCACAGAAACCTTCCAGATTGTCGGACTCGACAATTCGGTACAGCCAGGTCAAAAGCTTCGGATTACCGTAACGCGTGAAGATGGCTCCGGCTTCGACTTCGAAGCGCTCGTACGCCTCGACAGCATGGTCGAGGTGGATTATTATCGCAACGGCGGCATCCTGCAGACGGTGCTGCGTCAGATGGCCGAGCAGACCAAGCAGCTTGAGCAGCAAGCGTAAAGAGCGTAAGGCGATGGTGCGGCGTTTCATCTGGCCCATGGCTAAGCATCTTGCGTAGCTTTGCTACTATCGAACGATTTAAAAGGGACCAGAGCTAACTCTGGTCCCTTTAGGCTGCTTAAGAAACCAGTGACGTTACGAATTTGAATGTCGGTTTCGGGCGCTCTTGAAATGGCATCCTCTGATTAGGGGAAGGATACGATGCCATTTCAAAGGCGCCGCGTAAACTCTTTACTAGACACTCCAATTCTCCACTTCAGGTTTCTTAAGCAGCCTTTTTTTGTTCAAATACTTCTTCAATTCACCGCGTTAATATGGTATGACGTTATTGAAGATTTAATACCCAAGGACCTTTAACAACAATCTGCGGCTCCCCGATGTAGAAGGAAATCTCTTTTTGTTCGGGTATGATATCCAACCATTCCATTTCTATCGCCCAAGTCTTCTCATTCATTCTGGATCTGTAGGACATGCCTATTCCGTCTTTCGTAAAAAGTTTATAGCTCTGCAGTGTCCTCGGCTTCGTGGCATCAAAATGAACATCTACTTCTATGCGAACACTTTTTTCATCAATTCGTTCGACTCGATTGAAATTTAGTGGTAATCCGCCAATCGTTCGTGTTACATCGATATCCTGCGAGCCTTGAATAGGGACGGGAAGGGTAACTTTTTGATGCGGCACCGCCCGATCAATGATCCTAATCGCAGGAACAATGAGTTGGTATTGTTCGACTCCTCCACTTCGATCTTCAAAAATAAATTCACGTGGTTTGCTAAATCCGTTGTCTTTCAACGGTTCTAGCCTATTACCTTTACTGTCCATGATCTGGAGCTGTTGCCCTTCACTAATCGGTTCTTTTCCAAATGAATCGACGATTTGCTCTTCTGGCAACTGAGTAAGCAGGTTTACTTTACGCATGTTTCCGTTGATCGGGGTCACAACACCCGTAATACGAATACCGTTTTGGAGATCGCTAGGGCCAAACCCCAGTAAATCGTCAGCTTTCTGCGCTTGGGTTAGCTGGAACGGGCCAATGACGGTTTCACCGAATTGAATCCACGTGTTTTCAAGCCCACTTAACAGATCGCTCCCTTCATAGTAATATTCAGCCTGCCATGGTCCCTCCAATCCCCAACTTACAACTCCCTGCTTAAACTCAACTTTTCCTTGTTCCGTACTAAAGATAATGGTCTTGATAGATACTGCAGATACTTGGTCTCCGCTCAAAGTGATCAGCCCTTTGCCACCTTCAATTCTTACGCCATCCACCGCAACTTTTCCGTTTACCCCTTCCGTCTCCACTGGTTTTTGCAATACGTAGGTCTGCTGCATCTTATCTTCAATCTGCTGCACGTATCCCAAGCCTGGAATGAATTGCAGCATTTTTTTAAATTCTGCTCTAACATCCTTGGAGAAAGCTATTGTCGCCGTAAATAGTACAAAGGCAACACATGCAGCAACGAACCACCGCTTTGAGGGAGATCGACGGTTATCTCCTGTCACAGGTTGGGCATCATCTAGTTGGGCAAACGTCCGTTTTTTTATCCGCTCCCATGCTGCGTCCGCTGGTCCTCCCGTCTCAAAAGGTTCGATGTCATCTAAACCACGCAAGTCTTCTGGATCAAGTTGATCCATCCAATCAAACATTTTCTTATCCTCTATATCAACCATAGGTTATATCCGACCTCCGTTCACTACGTTGGCTCTTGAAAATTTTACGTGCTCGGTAAAGTCGATTCTCTACCGCTTTGATGGTCATTCCCAGACCTATTGAAATTTGTTCTACTGATTCGTAATAAAAATACCGTTTGTAGAAAATGGTCCGATCGGGTTCTGTCAGCGCATTTACCCGTGCTATCATTTCCATAGAGGCTTCCTTAGAAATGACTATTTCCTCCAGACTCTCTCCAATGGTCGACCTATCTTTGAGTTCTTCCTCCCCTTGACGTCTCAGCAGCTTTCGCCGAGCATCTAGCGCCATGTATTTAGTGAGTAGTAGAATCCATGTTTTTAACGACCCTTTTTCCATATCATAATGATCAATACGCCTCCAAGCGGCCAGAAAAACATCACTGACGCACTCTTCTATATCTTCAGTTCGACCTGCCCCCGCTATAATCCGATTAACAAGTCCGTAAACGCTGTTGCCATACATACCCATTAATTGTTCAAGAGCCGATGGGTTTCGGCTTCTTAAGGCGTTTATCAAGTTTATATCTACTTCCACTCGTTTTCTTCCCTTCCGCCTTTGTATGATCTTTCTATGTAATACTACGTCACGGAAAACACAAACCCCTCAAATAGGATTGAAAAACCGCTTTGGGAAAACGCAACCCTCAAATAGAACATGAAAAACCGCTTTGGGAAAACACCCAAGCGGTCCTCCTCGTTGTGCTGTCAGTGTTCTAGCTTCCTCTAGACAGACTTTCCCTTTTACTCAAAGCAATTACAGATTTATGGCTCCTTTGAATAGGTTGCTAGTCGGATCCTCCATAAAACCTCACTGACTTACACCTATCTAACGGCGCCCACAGCTGCTATTTGCATGAAACTGTGCTTTTTCAAATTCTAACGGAACTCTGAGACCTTATTAGGTGTAAAATGCCTCTAATTCCTATAAAAAGTGAAAATAAGCGCGGCTACAGCCGTTAAAGTACAGAACATGCCTTTATCCGCCAAATAAGGTCTGTGACCGCCGTTAGTGCTCTACGTTACGGGGGTAGACCTGGCTCCTAGCCGTAATCTTCTTTGTTAGGATTGAAATAGATGGAAAATGCATGTTAATTTGAACCGTGACAACGTTCCAAGTCATTATAAATGGATTTATCCCGTTATTTTGGGGATTTTCTGTTCAATTAGAAGAAATCATCTGAAATGTAGAGTGAAAGACTGTTATTTATAGGTTTATGGCGTTTTCTCAGCATTTTAACGGGAAATATCCATTTATTATTCTGCCGCTAAACGAAACAAGAAGAGCTACTGTCTAATACGAGCGAAATGGTGCCAACTTCAGCAGCTATAAACTGAAAACCAAATCAAACCACCAAACTTATAAAATCTTTTTGTTTACAAAGGGTAACCACCAAACTTATATATTCTTTATGTTTACAAAGGACTGTCACGGTTAAACCCGACAGTCCTTTTATATTATATGACTACGGCCGAAGCATCTTGCCCATCCGCTTGGCTGCCTCCATGACAAATTCAGCATCCTGCTTCATTTTATCCATAGTCAGCCGGTTTGATGGACCGGAAACCGCCAGAGCGGCTACCATTCGGTGTGCTCGGTCAAATATCGGTGCAGCCACCGCAGCAGCACCTTCCTCCCGCTCTTCCATGCTGGTTGCATAGCCCTGCCGCTTCGCTTCCTCTAGCTGAACAAGATAAGCGGCTTTGTGCTCCTCACTACTCCAAATCGCAGAAGCGAGCAACCGTTCACGCACCTCTGAAGTAGCAAAAGCCACCAACACCTTACCGGATGCCCCAACATGAAGCGGAAGACGCACACCAATAGGTGCAACACGACGAATCGCTTGGCTGCTCTGAACCGCCTGCACACGAATTCGTTCAAGATCATCCCGCAGGTAGAGGCTGACCGTTTCCCCAATTAGATCCCGCAAGCGTTCCATTTCAGGAAGCAGCAGAATAGCAGGATCATCATCCTGAGAAAGATTAGCGGACAGCTCCCATATTCGATAACCGAGACGATAGCGCTCGGAAGCGGGGTCACGCCTGACAAAGCCTTTTCCCTCCAGGGAGGCCAGAAGGCGGTGAACCGTGCTCTTATGTAAATCCGTATGAGAAGCAATCTCCGTCAAGCTGAGGTCACTATCGTCTGTAAAACATAGCAAAATATCAAGCGCACGCTCAACAGCACGAACGGTAAGCTTAGAATCCTCCATAAAAATGATTTCCCCCGTTTCATTCAATGAAACTCCGTTACGCCAAGTATACCTGATTGGGTATGAACAAACAAAGATTTAAGCTAAATAACCAAGAAACAACCACTGGTTAGTCTTCATAAACGTCATATCTTTCAACTAACCTGAATACAATTACTGATGGTCACCATCGGTTATTTTCTTATGTTCATTTGGTGAACGTTGCCGTCTTTTACATCTGAGGAAGTTATATATTGACCTGTACGGAAAGGGGTTATCTAATGCTTGAAGCTCAAACTTCTATAGCACCACTCCAGATATTAGAGGAAATTCGTTTTTGGAAAATGCAAGAGAAGGATCATACCTACGTCATTCGATCATTATCGCCTAACTTAGAAGCGGATTATGTTACATTGATGGAGGAATGGGAAGCCGTACTTGGCAAAATGGAACTAAGCACAGATAAGCTTGTTGAGGCAGTGGTACGTTCTAATGGAATTATGTCTCCACACTTGCAGACCCAGATTTCTGAATTGCTGCGTGTATCCCTTCTACAATCGCGACAGTTTGCCGATCAACTCCACCAGTTGCAGTCAGCAAGCAGTGCACTGAGCGACAATGATACCGCGAAAAGGGTTATTGAACCGATAATTCGTGAATCAGAACACTTTCTAACGACACTTCAACCCCATCTGAATCGTTTGGACGATAACGCATCAGATGGTTTTGGCAGCACAACAAATCTACAGGAAACTACCCTTACTGGTGAAGGAATGTGGTCACGCCCTCCCGTACCTGATCAGCAGCCGGTTCCTGTCGGGGGGCACACGCTTCCTCCCCTGCCTTATCCGTACAACGCTTTGGAGCCTCACATTGATGAGAAGACCATGCACCTACATCATGACGTCCATCATAAAAAATATGTCGATGACCTAAACAAAGCTGAGCTTGCCTTGAAACAAGCCCGTGAAACGGGTAACTACAATTTAATCAAACATTGGGAGCGTGAGCTTGCCTTTAATGGTGCGGGTCATTATCTTCATACGTTATTCTGGAATATAATGAATCCCGCGGGGGGCGGCAAAGCAACTGCAAAGATCGCTGCACAAATCGATCGCGATTTTGGCAGCTTTGATACATTCAAGAAACAATTCTCTCAAGCAGCCGAGAAAGTGGAAGGGAGTGGTTGGGCCATTCTCGTTTGGAGCCCCCGCAGCCACCGACTAGAAATTCTTCAAGCCGAGAAGCACCAAAACCTATCGCAATGGGATGTCATCCCCCTGCTTGCACTTGATGTATGGGAGCATGCCTACTATCTGAAGTATAATGCTGACCGAGCTAAATATGTCGAGGCTTGGTGGAATATCGTTTATTGGCCGCATGTCAACGAACGCTTTGCAACAGCTCGTATGGTGAAATGGCATCCCTATTAAGCTATTAAGCTCGTAGGGCGAATAATCAGCAGCAGTAATTTGAAGAACCGCAAGTAGGTCACTTTGGGAAGGTGGCCTTCATGCGGTTCTTTTTGTGTTTGAATCAAGGATAAACGCCTGTCGGCGTCCTTTGGCGCCGTGCGTTTACCGATGCGGAATCAGAATGAACCTTACCGAGTATTTATACTTTCTGATAGAGAGAAAAAAACAGACAGCTCATCGCTATCTGCTTATCTTTACTATCCATCGTCATCTAATAAGCGACATAAACTCTGTGCGCAGGGCGACATCTTTACTAAAAATCCCCCGTACACCCGAAGTAATGGTCTTACTCCCGTATTTCTTGACCCCGCGGGAACACATGCACAAGTGCTCACCCTCAACGACAACCATGGCGCCATGAGGCTTAAGAACTTCCATGATGATATCAGCAATCTCCGAAGTGACCCGTTCCTGTACTTGCAAGCGTCGAGTAACGGCATCCACCAGTCGGGCAAACTTACTAAGTCCTGCCACTTTACCGCTAGGGATATACCCGATATGAACCTTGCCATAGAAAGGTGCCATGTGGTGCTCGCATTGGCTATAGTAGACGATATCTTTAACAATGACCAGCTCTTCATGACGTTCGTCAAAGGTAACGCCTAATATTTCCTTGTAATCTTGTTCATACCCTCCGAAAATCTCTTCATACATCCGTGTTACCCGTGCAGGCGTATCGCGTAGTCCTTCACGATCCGGGTCTTCGCCGATCAGCTTTAGGATTTCACGAACATGCTCCTCGATCTTGTCACGATTGTTAGCGACAGTTTCGTTTCTCAGTTCCTTTGCAGGCATGTATTTCTCTCCGTTCCAACTTATGCAGCTTATCCCTCAAACAACGAGCGGCTCTCTCCTAAAAGGGAATAGCTCACTTCCATCGCTCCTATGTTTAGGATGAGTATTTCTGTCAGTTTTACTTGAATTTGCGGTTTTTACTTGGGGGCTGGCTAGCTGGCATTGGATTCTTTCCCTGTCCTTGCTGCTTCATCATTTGTTGAACCTTGGTCATCTGCTGTCGGTTCATATTGTAGCCCATTTGCTTCGCCATCTTTTGCAGCATTTCTGGGTCATTCTGCATCTTCTCCATTTGTCTACGCAAATAATAGACACCTACGGCAAACCCAACGACTCCACCAACAATCAAAGTGAGACTAGGAATCAAATAATCCCAAACGTTCATTCTAACTCCACCTCTTGCTTCTAAATTCGTCTTTCAGCTTTCATGATACCATGTCCAAAGTGTAGGTACAAACAAACCTTTTGCTATGACCACAGGAGGAACTAAAGATCAAAATATATAGCCAATAAAGGCCAAATCGGACTAGCTATGGACCGATTCAATAAAAACCGTATGATGCTTGGCGAGATCAATTTCTCTAGTTTCAACCTCACCGCCAAAAGTCTGCGTGACGATTCGAATAATCGGTCGGCTTGGAAGTCCCCGATGCTGGCCAACAACGACACCCATCTCTCTAGTTGACAACCGTACCGAGGACCCTGTTGGGTAAATGGATATAATGTTCAAAAATTCTACAAGCATCTTTTGGTCAAGAACTGTTCCTGCCATGGACATAATACGCTCACATGCTTCATGTGGAAGCATATGTGTCCCTGAATCGTTATAAAGGAAATTATCGTACGTATTCGCAATCGCAACAATCTTAGCATACATGTGAATTTGATCGTCCACTAGCTGCCGAGGAATTCCATTACCATCCAGCCGTTCATGATGTTGAAAAGCACAGTGTGCGATAAGAAGACTGAATTCTCTTTTGTTCTTTAGTAGATCGAAGCCTCTCCAGGTATGATGCATTCTTGGGTCTATTGAAGTATCATCTGTAATCAGCTCCACTTTACCAATATCATGCAGCAAAGCCCCGATCGTTAATTCCTTCATTTGAACCTGCGTCAAACCCATGTTAATACCCATCAAAGCCGATACTGTTGCAACATTCAGTGCATGAACAAACATTGCATTATCCTTGGTTCTGATGTCAGAAAGCTGGAGCAAGACCTCCTGGTTTTGCGAGATATCCTCCAAAAGCTTATCAACACTTACACTAACTGACTTCGAAGTAAAATCCTTACCAGAACGAACAGCAGCAATCGCTTCATTCATGCGACTCATAACCATTCTTTTATTTTCTTCAGAAACAGGATCTTCAATTTGAATATCTGAATAAAGAGCATCTTGGATAAAAACCATCGATACGCCAATACGACGTAATGTATTAATCATATAGACGGTCAGTTGCACACCTTCCGCAAGGAGCACAGCACCGTTCCCTGCAAAAATGGTTCTTCCTAAGTATTGGCCTGGCTCCACGGAGTCAATCGATACATATTTCATCAGGCACCCCTTAATTTCATGCTGGATTCGTTATCTGCTTTACGTTTCCTTCACTTGTGTTCTTGTGTTTGAGCAAGAAGGGCCTTCTCTGCCGCCTGGTTTACTTCATTATTCGGATCTCTTACAGAAGCTTCGGTTAATGCATGTACAGCTAACTCGCCACCAATCCTACCTAAAGCCCAAGCTGATACTGCCCGAATATCAGGACGTGGGTCGGCTTTCAGAAGCTGAGAGAGAGCCGGAATGGCACTTTGATCCTGAAACTTACCAAGTCCAATGATGGCATTACGCTGCAGCGGCTTCTTACCCCGCCAAGCGGCAGCACCTGAACCAAATTTATGTTTAAACTCACGATTACCGATCGTTAGCAGTGGAACAAGCAGGGGCTTTACCTTCTCCGGCTCTGGCTGTAAGTCTGTATGGTGTGTCCAATTAAAACCTTTATTCTTAGGGCATACCACCTGACAAGTATCGCAGCCATACAGCCGATTTCCAATTTTATCCTTCATCGAATCATCCAAATCATCTTTTGCTTGCGTAAAATAGGAGATACAACGCTGTGCATCAAGCACCCCTGGCGCCACTAGTGCATGGGTTGGACAAGCATCCATGCATAGGGTACAGTCACCACAATCCTCTGTGACCGGTTGATCGGGTGGGAAGGGAAGGTTCGTAATCAGTTCACCAAGATAAACCCAGGAACCGAATTCGGGGGTAATAACGGAGCAGTTTTTGCCACTCCAGCCAATACCTGCTCGGACAGCGACCGCGCGGTCGACAAGTGCTCCGGTGTCTACCATGATTTCGGTCCGAGCATCGAGAACCCGCTCCTGGATAAATGCCGCCAGTTTACTAAGCCTATTATGGAGAGCCCGATGGTAATCATCGCCCCACGCTGAGCGCGCTAGAATACCACGGTAAGCCCCAGGCTCTGAGCGAGGCGGATCAGGAAGCTTTGAGGGATAAGCAACAGCAATCGCAAGAATTGACTGAGGATTCGTAAAAATCAATTCCGGGTTCGTCCGCTTATCAATATTGCTCTCTTCAAAGCCACAATTAAAGCCCTTGTCCCGCCTATGTTCAAGATTCTGTTTCAGTTCCATGAAGGGATCCGCTGAAGCAAACCCGATTTTGTCGATGCCTATAGATGCTGCGATAGTCAGGATCTCCTGCTTTAGCTGCAAAAAGTCCTGCTCCGTCGCTTCTGATATGCTGCGGATCATCATGGCTTCCTCCTTGCGCCTGTTGTTAATTACCTTGCCCCACTTCATGATCATGAGGACGTGTTCACGACAGAAAGGCAGTTT
Organism: Gorillibacterium sp.; assembly: GCA_014380705.1. Next base: position 13,265 of record JACMJI010000233.1, read on the forward strand.
ACTTGCTCACGTTGCCCCAGCGTTCTTTCCACCATTCATAATAGGCATTCACTTGACTCCAGTTAAAAGGCTCCTCGCCGGCATCCACTCGTGCAGTAAGCTCTAGAAGTCCCTCCTGCACTTTCTGTTCGACTATAGGGGAGTAATGATAGCATTGCCTGTGTCGTTCGTATTCGTCCTGATCTACCAATATTTTTTCCCCAGTAGGTGTAACAATTAAATCTAGATCATAATCGATATAAGTAAGGATATTGCCGTAAATATAAGGAGGCGAAGCAACGTTACAATAATAACGGACACCTCCACTTTGAATCAAAGCCACGATGTTGTACCAAGAGCCAGGTATAAAAAATGTGACCCCAGGATTGCGACTGTACCACTCGTTCCCCATCGCTTCGATAATCTTCGTACGGCAATTCACTGTGACAATCATGTTAAGAGCAGCATGGCTAGGATGCAGCACGTCGGCAGGAACCCGACGGTTCTCCATCCACATACGGTGAAGACGGCCGTTATGCTTGAAGCTTTTTATCACATAATTGTCGATATCGCTCATAATGCACCGGCCTCTTTCTCTCTCTTTGCTACAAGTATACAAGAAAAGCACACCAGCGCAACAATAACTGCGCTAATATGCTTTGCAAAATAAAGAAATTAATGGAAATTCGCAATGCTAAGTACCCTGCGACCTATTGGTAAAAATCTTTCAAAGTAGCCTACAGCGTCAAAAACAGACAATTCCTGTGATTCTTCATGCTCGTCCACAGCAATAAGAATACGATTCACATCTCGTTGACGGAAGCGTTTCCCCATGGCAAGAATCAATTGTTTGCCAATTCCTTTGCGACGGTGCTCCGAATCGACTGCAATTCGGTAGTAGTAACCATTATTGTTGTCAATAGTACCAATGATGACCCCGAGGATACATTCCTGGGCTTCATCCTCAGCTACCATCACAAGCTCACTATCCCAAGACAATTGACGGGCCAAAGCGCTGTTCGTTTCATTGTAACAGGCTTCAGAGAGTACTTCAGCCAGCAGTTGGTTTACATAAAAATAATCCGACAGCCGAAAAGTGCGAATCTGCATATGGTCGCTCCCTTGAAGAAAAATCACTTACCTAATTTATTTTACGCTAATTTACGTTGAATTTCCTCCTTTTTCGAACAAAATATTAAATTTTTCTAAAATTTTTTAGGGTTTGCTCTTGAAAGCGCTTAATATTAACCGCTTACAAGCTTTCTCGCGATAATTAGAAGGGTTTTGATGTTTGCTATTCAATATCAAGTAGGTCTTATTTCCGAACAATTTAACACATAGCAAGTCCATAATCGTTTTTTTGGCATAATAAACGTTGCTAATCAAGGTTATTTAGAAAAAGTCAATGATTTTTGCAACATGTGGTTAATTTGTTTATAATGAGTACAGAAAGAATATTTTAAACCAAGTTTTACATACGAGGAGGGATTCACCATGGCTCATCAATTACCGTCTTTGCCATACGCCAATGATGCTCTGGAACCACATTTTGATGCTTTAACGATGGAGATCCACCATGATCGTCACCATGCCGCTTATGTTAACAATCTAAATGCTGCTTTGGAAAGTGCTCCTGAGCTTCAGGACAAATCTATCGAAGCACTTATCGCTAACCTAGATGCTGTTCCGGAATCCATTCGTACCACTGTTCGCAACAATGGTGGCGGTCACGCTAACCATTCCCTGTTCTGGCTAGTTCTTAGCCCGAATGGCGGTGGTGAACCAACAGGCGCTATCGCTGAAGCAATCGAAACTGAACTTGGTGGTTATGCCAAATTCAAAGAAGACTTCGCTAAGGCAGCGACAACCCGCTTCGGTAGTGGTTGGGCATGGCTTGCTGTCAAGAATGGCAAACTTGTGGTTACAAGTACACCGAACCAAGACAACCCGCTGTCTGAAGGAGCAACCCCTATTCTCGGTCTTGACGTATGGGAGCATGCCTATTACCTGAAGTTCCAAAACAAGCGTCCTGATTATATCGGCGCCTTCTGGAATCTCATTAACTGGGATGAAGTAAACAATCGTTACGCAGCAGCTAAATAATAAGCGAAGCAGAAACCATGGACGTTACAGATTTGTATGTTGGCTTCGGGCACTCTTGAAATTGCATCCTCTGATTAGATGAGGGAAACGATGCAATATTCAAAGGCGCCACGTAAACTCTTCGCTCAACACACAAATCCTCCACTTTGGTTACTGGGCATTGCCAGAACACGAAAAAGATCGCAGTCCATTTGGCCTAGACGGCTTATGGCATGCGATCTTTTATAATTCTAAACTTCTTCAACAACCTGAGCCGGGGATTGTATCCTTGGCTCAGGTTGTTCTTGATTCTTAGCCTAGTCCTAGTGGTCGGAGGTATTGGTGCTTGACTTGGTCACGCGCTTTGCATCAATCATTTTCTCCAGCATCGGGGTCAAGTCCTCTTTGATCTTTGCAATCAGTTTGTCCCGGGGTATTCCGTGGGCTGAAGCAATCTCAGCTAGACTTTTACCTTCCTGTAGCTGCTTATTCAGCTCATCCTTGGAGATCCCAATGATGGCGGCGATGTGGGCAAATTGCCCGCCCATCCGGTGCATTCGTTGTTCGTGCATAGGGCCTATCTCGACGAATGCCAAGCCCTTAATCTCGACACGTTCGGCCCACTTATCAACCAGCCTCTTCTTCAAACGCTCAGCCGTTCCGATTGTCATCTTCCCGCTTTTTACCGCATCATCCAGCCTGACGGTTGTTTTAGCCGTTAGCTCCTCAATTAATTTATCTTTGGTCATTCCTTTATCTATAGCAATATCGGCTAGACTCTTGCCAGTCTTTAATTGCTCCTTCAATTCATCTACAGTAAGACCCAGAACAGCAGCCGCGTCCGCGTAAGAACGATGTTCACCAGCAGACCGGTCAGAAGAGTGGGCTCCCATCTTCAATGAGTGCCGACTATCCATCATCCCCTCTCTGGGCTTCTCCTCAGGGTTAAGGACCGTAGAAGCGTTACTCATAGGCTGTGCTTGAATGATGCCTGTTGATAGCACCTCTGAGCTCTCCGCCGCATATATCATCCCCCCGCCGCCCAAGGCAAGAGTAAGGGCTAACCCTCCGACAATCCATTTATTTGATTGAGTAGACATTGTTGTCCCTTCTTTCCGAGTTATAGGGAAATGTCCCCAAGGATAGTCTACCCTTTTTCTGCGATCTATAGCTTAAGAATAGATAAAATTTTTTTGTTTATCGTTAAAAAAAGGGCCTTAGCAGAATAGACAACTTTAAGAGTAAAAAGTAGCCTAGTAGAGGCTTTATTAATCTAACTTCTGTAAACCCCTAAAAAGCTTGGAGACCATTAAAAAATAGCGATAGGTTTGTCAAACGCCTGGAGTACATTCATTGATAATCCGCTAAATAGCGATAGGTTTGTCAAACGCCTGGAGTACATTCATTGATGATCCGCAGGAACAGATTGGGGAAGGCGTAGCGGTGCAGCTCGCCCGGTGCCATCCAGGCATAGCCCGGTGGCAGTGCCTCTGGCGTTGCCGCAGCAGCGGCTAGCCGGCAGCGGTACACGCGCATGTCCCACTTCAGGTGGCTGAACGTATGCTCCGCATCGATCAGCCACTCTTCCGGGACAATGCGCAGCCC
>JACMJI010000234.1 GCA_014380705.1 Gorillibacterium sp.
CGCTAATTCTGCTTGATGAGCTAGCCGCAGGTACGGACCCTGGCGAGGGCATTGGATTATCCATTGCGGTTCTCGAGGAACTCGCCGCAAAGAAAGCGACCATTATCGCCACAACCCATTTTAACGAAATCAAAACCTTCGCCAGTCAGACGGCGGGTTTTGAGAATGCTCGAATGGAGTTCGATCTGGAGACGCTTCAGCCCTTGTATCTCCTCACCATTGGCGAAGCTGGAAAGAGCTATGCCCTCCACATTGCTGCGAGGCTGGGTATCCATTCTGCTGTCATCGAGCGAGCGAAGATCCTAGCGGGTATAAGGCAGAATGACCGATCAGGGATCAACACGAATGTGGATAAACCTAGTAATGACTCAGAACACACCATTGAAAACGAGCCGCTAGGCGCCCCTTCTATAAAACCGGTGCCAGGAGCCACATCAATACATTCAGGGAGTCAAATGGAAGGGCAACAATCGGAAGAAGCCTTACGGAGTAATGGGGGCCCCACCATCGACGATAGCACTGCAGCCACCGGGAAAGTCTGGGAGGTAGGTGACCGCGTCTTTATTCCTTATCTTAAACGAGCAGGGGTCATCTATCGGACACCTGATGAGATGGGTAATCTTGTGATTATCGTGCAGAAGGAGAAGCTCCAGATCAACATCAAGCGAATCAAGCCCTATATTGATCGCAAGCATCTCTACCCCGATGGCTATGACATGGACATCGTGTTTGAATCGAAGGAAAACCGAAAAAAACGCAAGCAGATGTCGAAGCACCATATGGAAGGCATGACGATTGAGATTGTCCATGAAGAGAACGAACGGGGGAAATCGAAATGAATATCGTTTGACCCAAAGCTTTCACTGTAAGCTCTACCCAGTTACAGGAGCAAACAATACAAACCACTGCTTGCCAGAACACGAAAAAGATCGCACCCTCTTCGGCCTAGTTGGCTAAAGGGGATGCGATCTTGTATTTCAACTATAATCTACTTTCTTTTTAACGCTAAGGATTGTCAAAAGGCTGGCCTTTTTTTACTCCCGAAAAAACCGCAATAACAACGGGACTCCGGTTGATATTCTTTAAAATTTCCTCAGCTCACGTGCTCTTTAGAGTCATTGGTTTCATACCAGTAGTCGAGCACCGTACCGGACATGACCTTCCCGGTGATGTACTCCTCTTGTTTGGCTGTAAATTCAGCCTTCCAGGCGACTTCAAGCTCGTTGCAAAGCTTCACAATTGTCAGCAACTCAGACCATGCCACATAACGTTTGTACCAGAAAAATTGAGGGTGCTCGATCATATAGGGATACAGATCATCGAAATCTGTATGTTTGCAGTCTAAGGCACGCTCAAAATGGACTTTAGCATCTGTTAGCTTTGTCATCATATAATCTTCAGAAATGGTTTTATTCCCCATTGTTTCTACCTCCTCTAAAACTATACCCTTCAATTGATTATAATTGAAAAACCGCTCAGGGAGTAGAAAAGATTTTACCAATTCTAATCTGCCATCACAATATTACCGGGTTCTAAACGAAGAATGGTAACAAGAGCATCTAAAGGGATGCCCAATTCACGAATGGAGCTTGCTCCTTGTTGAAAGGCTTTCTCCACAGCTACCCCAAACCCGACAATTTGAGCACCAGATTGTTCAATGATCCGTATGATTCCTCTAGCCGCATCTCCATTAGCGATAATATCATCAATCACTAGGACACGATCATTTGGAGATAGCAGCGAGCGAGAAATCATAATATCCGTCACGATCCCTTTTGTAAAAGAAGGCACACGCTCACAATAGCAATCTTCATCCGTTGTTAACGTCTTCTTCCGGCGCGCAAAAATCATGGGTACTTTAAGCTCAGCAGCCGTTGCAAAAGCAATTGGAATACCAGACGATTCAATCGTAACAACCTTTGTTATCCGTTCTCCCTGAAACCTTCGGGCAAATTCACGACCCATTTCCATAATAAGCTCAGGATCAACCTGATGGTTAAGAATCGCATCCAGCATTAATACATCGTTTGACTGGACGATTCCTTCCTTGCGAATTCGTTCTTTCAGTAACTCCATAGCAGGTTCACCCTCCAATCATTCACAGCATCTAATTCTATCATAGCAAAAACGAAACAAATTAAGCAATTAGGCTCTCACAAACTTCTATCTTTTTATAAAAACGGAACTTTATCAGTCTACGAGTAGTATATAATAATCATAATAGAAAATGAGTCCCCATAGACTTGGAAAGGATGACCCAAATGAAGCAATCGATAAAGCATTTTATACTCGGTTTACTTGCTGTAATGATCGCGATCAGTGTCGGGTTCATCTCCGGTTATTGGGCAGCCCCAAACAAATCTGCTAAACCTGTGATTCCCTCTACTTCCCAAGGAATAACAGCAGAAGCTTTACAGTCCATTAAAGAGCCAGGTTTTGTCCCCTCCGTTGACAACGGACCGAAGCCCGGTGATGGAATAAGCTATACTCCTGAGCATCCATCATTGATGGGGTTGACATTGTCGAATACTTTCGATGATGTAACCACGCGATATGGCAAGCCAGACAGTCAATATGTGCAGAATGAAGGCGGCGAGCCCCTTATAATCTATCATTATCCTCAATTTACGGTTGGCCTTGGAGAGAATCGCAAGGTTTACTATATTGAAATTAGTGGAAAGGGATCAGACCCAGGGCTAAATGGACTACAACTCGGGTCAAGCCAAGCGGCAGCGGTTCAGGCCTTAGGTGAACCAAGTACCGATAGCGGTTATGTGCTAACCTATCAGACAGAGGACACTATCTTGAAGCTCGATATCGACCCCGTATCGGATACCATTCAGTCTATTAAATTGTTTAACCGCAACGATCAGTAATCCCGACCTATACACGTGCAACGAAGTTTATAAATACACAATAAGTACCAAATAACCTCGCTTAGCTCCTTCCGGCAACCTATTGGGAAGAGTTTGAGCGGGGTTCTATGTTTCAAGCATGAGTTCAGCTTATTGGACATACCTTGGTAACATTGGGGTGGAAGGGAGGGAGCCGTTTGCGTAAAATCGGACAAATTCTCCAGGTCGCATTTACCTATGTTGGTACAATCGTAGGTGCTGGCTTTGCATCAGGCCAGGAAATCCTTCAGTTTTTCACAAGGTATGGCTGGATGGCTGTACCGACGATATCCGTCGCTGCTTTCCTGTTTATCTGGTTGGGCATTAAGATC
>JACMJI010000235.1 GCA_014380705.1 Gorillibacterium sp.
TAGTGCAATTTTAGCAAATGTGAAATGTAAACACAACAATACCAATACAGCAAACATAATGTTCTTTTTCGTTTTTTCAAAAGTTTTAACCTGCTAATTTGGATATAACTATAAGCATTAAGCAAACCTTACACCCTCATTGCTGCTCACCACCAATTTCGACAGCTTAGCCCAAGAAGCGCATTTTTAATGAAAATGTTATTAATTCTAGAATACGTCTGCCCATTTTCAAAAAAACATATGACTTGCTGATCAGCCATACGATCATCGTTTTTAGCCGCTACATTCTGCTGGTTTGGCAGCACCATCAAAGTACCGATCAGCGCACACTGGGCGGTTTGTTTTATGAGCTTTGCGATGAAGTCAGTTCCTTAGACTGGGCCATTGCGCTGCAACAACTGGTCGAATTAATCAACGAAGTGGCCACAAAGGCTGGGAAAAAATTGGCCAAACTTATTCAAAGTCAACTCCAGCATTGGTTTGCCGGTTTGCCCAGTTACATCAAGGCTTTCCTGCCTATTTCAAGCTGCGAAAGTTGAGTTATTAACCTAACACAATTTGAAGACAAATAAACAGTAATATTTAATATTAGGTCAATACATCAGCGGTTTAAGAAACAGACTCCAGTAGTAGCAAGGGTTTGCGGCTTTAAAAAAACGAATTTCACCCATTATTGAGCGAAATTTATCAAAAGTGTCGGAAAGTTGGGCTAAAAAGCTTGTTGACTTCGAGTATACTCGAAGGTGTAAGATGATAGTAAGTCGCGCTTTTGGACGGGCATAGGAGGAAGAGTCAATGGGATATGCAATTAAGGAAGCGGCGGAGCAGGTAGGGCTGACTGCGCACACCCTGCGGTATTACGAACAAGAGGGCTTGCTGCCCAGCCTCAAACGGGATCAGCACAAAAATCGTATTTTTGATCAACAGGACATCGAGTGGTTGCAGTTTATTCGCTGCTTGCGGGATACGGGTATGCCTGTAGCGGAAATGAAGCATTTTGCCCAGCTGACCCTGCAGGGTGATCACACAATGAGGGACAGACTACAAATTCTCCAGGGCCACAAGCGTTCCATTGAGCAGAAAATGGCGGAAATGAATCGGTTTCTCGGGAAAATTACAGATAAAGCGGCATGGTACGAATCTCTTGTCAGGCAAAAGGAAATGACAGAGACTGTGGAAGAGGTATAGCTTTTAACATACTTTAGGAGGTTTTATTTTGTTATTTCGTCGATATGGTAAAACAAATGAAATGGTATCGGTTCTTGGCTTCGGTTGTATGAGACTTCCTGTGATTGATGGAAATAGCAAGAATATAGATGATGACAAGGCAATCGCCATGCTTCGTCATGCGATAGACGAAGGGGTTAACTATATAGATACAGCCTATCCTTACCATGGAGATGGGATGAGCAAGAGCGGGGCGAGCGAGCCTTTCGTCGCTAGAGCCCTTAAGGATGGTTACCGGGAAAAGGTCAAGCTTGCAACGAAGCTGCCGAGCTGGCTTATCCATACAAGAGAAGATATGGACCTCTATTTAAATGAACAGCTAGAGCGTCTTGAAACGGATCACATCGATTTCTATCTAGTTCATGCCCTGAATGCAGGAACGTGGGGCACCCTGAAGGAGTTAGGTATTTCCGAGTTTCTGGATCAGGCGGTTAAAGACGGCCGCATCAAATATCCGGGCTTTTCCTTCCATGACGAGCTTCCTGTGTTTAAGGAAATCGTAGACTACTATGATTGGACATTCTGTCAGATTCAATACAATTATCTGGACGAGTATGTTCAAGCAGGAATCGAAGGCTTGGAATACGCGGCAGCGAAAGATATCGGCATTGCCATTATGGAACCCCTCCGAGGCGGTAAGCTGGCCAATGATCTTCCAGCAGCCGTACAGGAAGCATTTGATCATTCCGAAATCAAGCGAACCCCAGTAGAATGGGCTTTGCGCTGGATATGGAATAACCCTGATGCGGCGGTTACATTAAGTGGCATGAGCACCATGGAGCAAGTCGTCGAGAATGTAAAAATTGCAAACGAAGCCCTTCCGAACTCACTTAGTGCCGGAGAACTTGAGGTTGTGAATGAAGCGAAGGATGCATTTAAGAGAACGAAGGTCAATTGTACAGCCTGCGGGTATTGTATGCCTTGCCCAGTTGGGGTTAATATTCCAGCCAATTTCTCTTATATTAATGAATATTACTATCTTAATAATGCCGATAAGCAAACCGCTCTGAAGGAAACCTATGCAGCGAAGGTGGATGAAGGGGAACGCGCTTCCGTGTGCGTTGAATGCGGCAACTGCGAGGAACATTGCCCACAGAACATTGCGATCATAGATGAGCTCAAGAACGTAGCCGAGCTGTTTGTGTGAAGGTGAGTAAAGGGAAATTCGATTATGCATATACCGGATAACTATTTGAGCCCCTCCACATGTGCGGTTTTTGTTGCTGCCATGCTTCCCGTGTGGAGAAAGGCAAGCTTGTGCGTCAGACGTGAGATTACCCGACAGAAAATGCCCCTTTTAGGGGTTGGGGCGGCTTTCTCCTTTCTGTTGATGATGTTTAATTTACCTCTACCAGGAGGCACCACCGGTCATGCGGTAGGTGCTTCTCTGGTAGCTATTTTGTGGGGACCCTATTTTGCAGTCCTATCCATCTCTATAGCTCTAGCTATGCAAGCGTTATTCTTTGGAGATGGCGGAATTCTGTCGCTTGGGGTTAATTGCTTCAACATGGCCTTTGTCATGCCGTTTACTGCCTTTTACCTTTTTAAGCTGATCAACAGCCGAATATCCGGACAAAAGGGAAGAACAGTCGCCGCCTTTATTGCCGGTTACCTTTCCTTGAATGTCGCTGCATTCCTAACTGCATTGGAGTTCGGTATTCAGCCATCATTATTCACGGACACCGCAGGTCTCCCATTGTATGGTCCTTATGGGTTTGGCACCGCAATTCCAGCTATGATGATACCCCATCTGCTAGTGGTTGGGATTCTTGAAGGGCTGGTGACAGCTGGCGTCTATCGTTATGTCAGCAGGGTATCTCCAGAGTTTATCTATGAGGGAAGTTTAAA
>JACMJI010000236.1 GCA_014380705.1 Gorillibacterium sp.
CACTTGGCCAGGTGCTGCTTGGGGGGGCATTTTCTGTCCTCATTCTTTCCCTTTTTGCTGCACATATACTCTACGACTTAATCTCTCCCACGCTAGCCTGTGTGCTTTATCTGCTTTCGATTGGCATGGGCCTCTATCCAGCCCTTCGCCACCGCTCCGAGGCTCTATTAATTATAACCATGCTCGGTGGATACCTCATTCCTTTCCTTGTTCATTTCGCTGAGCCTAATATGACGATGCTTGTTGGGTATGAGACTTTATTCTCCATCGCCATGATCCTCCTTGCTTTCCGCTACGCTTATTTTCCAGCGCTATACATTGCCTATGGGGTGCTGCATTTGCCTTTGCTCGTTTGGTCAACCTTTCCAGATATGGCAGGTATGGCGGATCATCGCAGCTTGTATCTCATCGCAATATTACTTCAGCATCTACTTCTTTACATTCTGCTTACCTTCGGGCAGAGCGGTAAAAAGAACGTGCAGCCTGCTATTCTCTTTGTAGGCTTTGGCGTGTGTGCAGCTTGGGCTTACAATCTATACCCGAATCCTGCGCATATCTATCCGCTGACCATTGCTGCTTTAGCTCTAGCGTACAGCCTTACCGCGGGTTGGTTATCCATTAAGAAACGAGATGTCACCGTATACTTGGCTGTAGCCACCTTTGGCTGGATGCTGTTACTCATCAACCTATTGGATTTCAGCACACAACACGCAGCCATTGCGGCTGAAGGTACCATTGCGCTCTTGCTCGGGCTAACCATTCGAAACCGCTGGCAGCAAGCCACTGGCTTCCTCGTTTTCCTATTTGGCTCCAGTCAGATCCTTATCACCCCTATCGGCAGCGTGCTTTCAAGTGAAACCTTCTCTTGGTTGGTCCTTATGGCAAGTCTTGTCTTGTTTCATCTATATAATCTTCGATTGCTCGCAGCAGAAAAAGATTTAAAGCCTGAGTGGATTCAGTGGTCTAAACCAAACACGCTGCTCTGGATACTGTCTGCCCTGTTTCTTATCTTTATTACCCAGATCACAAATATTGTTACAGATGCCTGGGATTCGGATCTGCGTCATCTGGTTCTATCCACTGTATGGCTGGTTTATGCCATTACGATTATTGCTTTTGGTGTGCTAGCAAAGGCACGCAAAGCCAGATTTGCGGGTATACTCCTGCTATTCTTCACCCTGCTTAAGGTCATCTTCATTGATCTCCCTGATGTCTCCATGGCGGTTCGAGCCATCTTATTTCTCGGTCTAGGTGGAATTGGTGTCGCCGTATCTCGACTCTTCTATACTCAAAAGAACTAAGTCCCTGTATGCTCCTGTTATTTATCGTCACAATAAACGGGAGGACCTGCATATCTGCAGGCCCTCCCGTTTATTTTCAAGACAAGGTAACAGTAAAGGTTGTACCTTCTCCTTCGACGCTCTGGACAGAGATGGTCCCCCCACATAAATCAATAACCTTTTTGACTATGGCTAGCCCCAGGCCATTCCCTTCACTCGCATGCGAGCCTTCTGCCTGATAAAACTCTTCAAAAATTCGCTCTTGAGATGGTTTGGGGATACCCATACCCTCATCGGTAATTTGAACAACGGTTGTTTTTCCAATGTGAGATAATTGAATCGCGATCACCCCCGCATGGCGAGAGAATTTAATCGCGTTATGGATCAGGTTTATCCAAATTTGCTGAATTAATTCTTCATTGCCGAGAAACTCGGTTTTTGGGAGGTCCAGTTCAAATTCAATTTCTTTTTGCTGCCAGTCGTTTTCGAGCAGCAGGATCGTTTTGCGGATCTGCTCATCTAAGAAGAAAGGCAGTTGCTTATCCAGGATCGTCTGATTCTCCAGTCTTGACAGCCTCAACATATTTGAGGATAGCTTGGTCAATCTTTCGGTTTCCTCAATAATCACATCGGTATATTCATCAAATTTGGCTGCTGGTAAAGCCTTTGTTTTCAACAATCGAGCAAAGCCCTGTATGGATGAGATGGGGGTCTTGAATTCATGAGAGACGCTGCTGACGAAGTCCTTCCTCAGGTATTCAATGTGTTTGAGTTCCTTCGCCATCAGGTTAAAGTTATGGGCAAGCAGTCCAACCTCGTCCCTGCTGGAATAGTTGACATGAACATCAAAATTCCCTTTTGCCACTTGCCGTGTAGCATCCGTCAGCAGCTTTACGGGCTTTGTTATTTTTTGTACAGCGATTAGCATCATGATCGACCCCATTGCAGCACAGAACAATAGCGTTGTTAACACTAAGTTTCTCATAATTGCTAAATAGGTGTTGACAACGGGAACCAACATTACATACTGCTCTTTTATTTTGAAAAGAGAAACAGGGACATGCTTTTCGCTTCTATTTAAAACGAATACACTTTTATGGTTTTCGAGCATTTGTCTGCGCTGATCATCAATATGAACGGGAACATCCTCTACTTTTTCATACATCGTCAGGCTGTAAAAAGAGCTTCGGCTCAGTTCTACAATTTCTTTCGGACTCAAATCCGTCTTATCTGCAAGCTGTACGATCGTATTCGCTTCCTCCAACAATTGCTCTTGAATATCCTTCAGTGTACGGTCAAAATAAAAATTCACGACAATTACGAAAGATAAGATACAAGATATCAGTAAAATACTGATAAAAGTCAGAACAAACTTTAAACGAATTGATTTTAAACCAAATTTCTTCATATCAATTTCTCCACTTTATAGCCTAAACCGCGTACGGTTACAATCTTAAAGGGCTCCACATGTTCAAGCTTTTCCCTCAGCCGTTTAATATGAACATCTACGGTTCGTTCGTCCGCCTCAGAGTCCAGACCCCAAATCTCGTCCATTAACTGCTGTCTGGTAAATATTTTCTTGGGATAGCTAAGCAGTTTAAAGAGGAGGTAAAATTCTTTCTTGGGCAGCTCAAGAACCTCGTCTTTTATCGTTATCGTAAGGGTATTATAGTCCAATGTCGCATCACCGACCGTAATTTTGTGTTCATTTGTGATTTGTGCCCGCCTTAGTAAGGCAGCAACACGCAATAGCATTTCATCCATATCGACAGGCTTTACCATATAATCGTCAGTTCCGGCCGTAAAGCCCCGCTTCTTATCTTCAAAGGTTTCCTTCGCTGTAACCATCAAGATAGGCATCTGCACGTTCGCTTGTCTAAGCAATTCGGTTAATTCATACCCATCCATATCCGGCATCATGATATCGCTAATCATCATATCGATATGGTTGCTGTTTAATAAACGTAACGCTTCTTCACTATTTCTCGCCTCTAATGCTTGATATCCACCCCGCTCCAAATAAGCAGACATTAGCTTTCTGAGATTCTTATCATCCTCAACGACAAGCACCTGAATCATTTGAATCCCCCTTCCTACGCAAAAATACAGTTGATTCACTAAGCAATGAAACAAAGGAAACCTCTTCTGTTGGGTGGCAGCGAGTTTATCGACTGGACCTTGCCGCAGAGAGGGATTCCTTTGCTATTTTATTTGTTTTCCTTATACACTTCTAAGCGCATCAATTGGATTCAGTCGGCTTGCTTTTCTTGCAGGAGCTAAACCAAATACAATGCCAACACCGCCCGAGAAACCGACCGCCAGTCCGATCGCTCCGAAGGAAATCGTAAAAACGAAGCCTATCGCAACGGCGACAATATAGGATACCAATAAACCTGCGATAATACCAACGAGTCCCCCGAACAATGACAGGAAGATAGCCTCTAGTAAAAACTGCATTTGGATGCTTTTTGGCTCCGCTCCCAAGGCCTTACGCAGGCCAATTTCCATTGTTCTTTCTGTCACGGATACCAGCATCATATTCATAATACCAATTCCACCAACAACGAGTGCAATGGAAGCAATCCCTACAAGCATTAACTGAAGTGTTCCTTGCAGATCCGCGATCACATCTAGCAAACTGTCCATATTCATGATCGAGAAGCTGTTTTCTTTGAAGTTAAAAGCTTGATTCAGCACAACCTCTATGGCCTCGATGATTTCGTCGGATTTTTCCGCATCCGCCATGTAAATATCAACAGCCTTTATATTATTCGCCCCAATCATGCTCATCACATTACGGTAGGGAATCATTATGGTGTTACTGCTGTCTGAAAACCTGGAAGCGAGCGAGCTCGATTCATTCATGATGCCAATAACGTTATAGGAAACTCCGTTAACCAAGAGCTTCTTACCGATCGCATCGACTCCCATAAATAAATTGGCTTCAACGTCTTCACTAATCAGAGCTACCTTGTTTTTATTCTCCACATCAAGGAGGTTAAGCGGCCTCCCGCGTTTTACCGGGTCCTTTTCCCGCTTAAAGTAAACCTCATTCTTGCCTTGGATCGATACCTCCTCCAAAACATTTCCGTTATAGACAATGTCCATCTGAAGTGAAGCCGTTGGGGAAACCCCATCTACTTGGTCGATTGCAGATAATTTTTTAATATCGTTCTCATGCAGTCCCATCTTCAGTGGTGTGCCATTCGCCTGAACCGTGAGCTTATTCGCACCCAGATCGGCTACCTGATTGCTTATTTCACCAGTTACACCCTGCACAATCGTAATCAGCGCAATAATTGCGGATACGCCAATGACAATACCAAGTATCGTCAGAAACGAGCGCATTTTGTTCGTTATAATGTTCCGCCATGACATTTTTATGCTTTCTTTAAACATGAACGCTCACCTCTTCCTGGAGCGAGCCATCGAGAATACGGACAATTCGGCTTGCATTCTTGGCAATATTAACGTCATGCGTAATCATGATAATGGTTCTGCCTTCCTGATGAAACTCTTGGAATAATTCCATGACTTGTTGACCCGTTTTTTGGTCCAGCGCACCAGTGGGTTCATCCGCCAGCAGAAGCGTTGGTTCTGTTGCAACTGCTCTAGCAATCGCTACGCGCTGTTGCTGCCCGCCTGAAAGCTGATTAGGAAGATGATTGATTTTTTGTCCGAGACCCACTCGCTCTAAGACCGAAATCGCTTTTTTCCTGCGGTTAACAGGGGACAGACCCGCATAGATAAGTGGTAATTCTACGTTCTCCAGCGCACTTAACCGCGGCAGTAATTGAAAGGACTGAAAGATAAAACCGATCTGCTTGTTTCTTATACGTGCAAGCTGACTTTCATTCAAGTCACTACTGTTCGTCCCGGAAATTATATATTCCCCACTTGTGGGCACGTCCAAGCAGCCGATAATATTCATCATTGTGGATTTGCCCGAGCCTGAAGGCCCTAGGATGGAGACAAATTCGTTCTCATACACCTTGAGATTGATATTCTTCAGCACAATCTGTTCCTCATCACCCATGTAATAGGATTTGACGAGATTCGTCATGGCTAAAATCTCCTTCTTGTTCATTCCTCCCCACCACCATCATCTGCACCTGGACCGAAGGGAGCACGTGAGCCATTCTTCAGTTGGGGAACCTCTATTGTCTCTCCCGATTTAACCCCCGACTTAATCTCAACCGTAGCTCCATCGTTAATTCCGAGTGTAACTGACTTGGCTTCTACCTTATCGCTGTCATTTGTATAGTAAACGTATGGCTTATTCTCGCTGTCGAATTGGATCGCTTTCATCGGTAATACCGTTGCATCAGCTACACTTTCGTTCAATAGCTGGACCTCTACAGACATCCCAACTAGTAAATCCGCGTCTTTCTCCAAATCGACCGATGCCGTAAAATAGGAAACACCATTTACCGTAATCGCCTCTCTTGACACCTTCTTGACCTTACCGCTAATTTCTTTATTTAATGCATTAACCGTTACTTTTACTTCTTTGCCTGCGGCAACGGCCCCAAGGTCAAACTCATCCACTTTAATCGTAACCTGCAGTTTATCGTAATTGGTCAGATTCAGCAGTTGGCTGCCCGGCATAAGCTGAGCACTTTCTTCAATGTATATTTTAGCAACCTCTCCATCTATTTTGGATGTCAATTTCTCCCCTTGGGTGGTTTCGATCAAGACATCACCCTTCTTAACCTGATCCCCTTCGTTGACCGAAATTTTCTCTATTTGCATCATTTGATCAGCCATTACCATTTGTTTATCGATGGCTTCAATATTTCCTGAAAAGCTGTAATAGGTTGTAATGTTGCCCGTTTTAGCCGTTTCCTCGTCGTATTTGGCTAATTTAGCGCCGGGCTTAAGTATGACTAGACCGATCACAACCGCGATAATAATACCGAGCACGATAAATTTACTTTTTGATTTTCTCTTTTTGTTCATCGGTAAACCTCCACTTTTTTAGTATAGTTGGATTATAGCCCGGTCAAATGAACTCACTGTGAACTTTTGAAAAGTAAGGTTACGGTTTTATAGTAATAATATTTACTTTGCACTAACACTCTTTTGATTCTGGCATTACGAAAGAAATTTATACTAATGATGAAGCTGATTATGGAGGGTGAGTCGATTATGTATTATGAAGAGGACCGGGTCCCGTACGAAGATGATTCTAGCGAATCCGACAAGTAAAGCGGGCACTTTGATGACGCCGTGGTTTTACCGATGCGGAATCGGCATGAACCTTCAAATACTAGTTATCATTTTGACATTATAAGAAAAACCGCTTGGGGAAAACACTCATGCGGTTTTTCTTGCGTTGTGCTGTCAGTGTCCTACCTTCCCCTAGACAGACTTTCCCCTTTACTCAAAGTCAATTCACGGATTTATGACTCCATTTCAGCAAGATTTAGTGAGTTTTGCTTCAGGAATAAGGAATATAGGTTCACTAATTCATTGGAGCTGGTTACTTACCGGACCTATTTTAAATCCCACATTTCCACTGGTCGGCGCGGGCGCGCGGGGATGATTTTGTGGGATTTAGCGATCATTTTGATCGCTAAATCGGCGCTGGAGGGCGCTCGGCAAGGGTAAACTCTTATCTGC
>JACMJI010000237.1 GCA_014380705.1 Gorillibacterium sp.
AAAAGGGTACGAAATAAGGAGTCAACGAGCATGCCAATCCAAAGTGAAACTGAGCTCTACGGGCCGGTTAAAGCTTTTTTTGAACAACTAGGCTATGAAGTAAAAGGAGAAATTCTCAGCTGTGATCTGGTGGCGGTTCGCGGGGAAGAGGAGCCTGTTCTAGTTGAACTCAAGCGCACGTTTAACCTGCCGTTAGTCATTCAGGGCATAGAACGGCTTGGGCGCTCGGAGCGAGTCTATCTGGCTGTTGAACAGAACCGTACAGGCAAAGCCCCCTATGGGCTTAAGTGGAATGAACTGACGAAGCTATGCCGCATGCTTGGTCTTGGGCTGCTGGTCGTGCGCTTCTACAAGACGAAAGCGCCTGTTGTGGAGGCGCTTTGCGATCCTGGTCCCTATACTCTAGCTCGAAAGCGTCGACACACGGTGAGTCTGGTACAGGAATTTCGCGAACGTACTGGCGACTATAATACGGGTGGCAGCAGCAAAGTGAAGCTGATGACCGCCTATCGAGAGAAAGCACTGCTCTGTGCCCATTTTCTTTACCATGAAGGTCCGCTCCAACCGCGATGCCTCCGTAAACTTACCGGTAATCAGCACGTCACAGCCTTGCTGCACAACAACCATTATCTATGGTTTAAGCGCGCCTCGCGTGGGGTTTATGAGCTTGCTCCACAAGGAGAGAAAGCCCTCAGCGAATACGCTGCCTTGCTTGCAGCCATATTGGAGAAACGAAGTCGAGCCATCGTCACAGCGACAGAAAAAACAGAGGCTCAGTCTAAACCTTGACTGAACCTCTGTTATAATGGAACATTATATGTCAGAGGCATCTGAATAGGGCCGCTTATCATATCCAGCACAAGGATAAACGCCTATCGGCATCCTGTAGGGCCGTGCGTTAAAAAAATGGAGGAGACTTACTTCCTTCCAATCAGGCCGACAATGATGATCTGGGTCGCTGCTGCAGCCATAAGCAAGAGGGTCAGCTTACCCGTATCTAAATCACCACTCAATAGAATAAGCGCAAGAATGGAAAGGACACGGCCTGTATTCAAGAAAGCTTCTCGGAATACAACAGCCTCGATTCGCAGTTGCCCTTTAAGTGGAAGTCGGGAAGTAATTCCGAAATAATAAGAGGTCATAATGTTCCCCTGCATAGGGCTAAACAACGCATTCAGGATGAGAAAGCAGAGTACAGTCACAAGCGTATACTCAATTCTCATCACAGTGGCACCCGTAAAATACCCGATCGCAACTAGGAGCAGATAAAATTTCCTGCGCTCCTCTTTAAGAAACCGTGGCAAGAAAAAGGCCATAGAGATGGACACAGCAGAAAACAGCACACCAAGATATCCAATTAAATCCTCTCGCGATAATGCGCGAAATAGTAGAATATTTGGGAGAAACAGCATGATGCCTTGAAACAGTCCAATCACGAAAAAGCAGGCAAGTCCCATGAGCCATTCATTATTCTTGTGCATGAGGAGCGGTCCCAGCTTAAGAAAATAACGTTTACTTCGTGAAGTTACTGCCTTGATGCGCAAACTAAAGATTGCAGCGAGAAAAAGCAAAACAAAGGATATAGAGAACACCGTTAGATATCCAGCTAGCTGCTCACTTCTAGCAATTAGAAAACCAGCAATGGCAGGTCCAAGAAGCCCTGCAAGCGTGAAGAAGATCGAGTTGAAGGAAAGATAACGAACCCGGTTCTTCTCCGTAGAAACATCATACATAAGAACAATATATCCTACCCAATAGAATCCTCCACCGAGACCGCCAAAGACCGCGAACAATGGATAATACACAACTAGATTCTCCTGAACGATCATAACCACTAAATAAAATAAAGCTATCAGCGCAATTCCAGCTCGGTACACGACTAAAGGATCCCGCTTTTTGGCAATCCAGCCTCCAAGTGCAAAGGAAAAGGGGGCGACGGCAAAATTGATGATATTATAGATTCCATTAACGGTTAAACTCTCTGTTAATCGCCATAAATACAAATTAAGAAATACGCCAGACATCGAAGCTCCAAATTGAAAAAGAAAATGGATATAGAGCGACATTTTTGCATCACGGGATAACTGCTGTTCAGGGGGTACTTGATTATCTAATGCGCTAAGGCGCTGGCGAAGATGACTGACAATCTGCATAGGGAGAATATCCCACTTCCTTATTATTCTAATATATTAAGCTAAGCTGAAGCTACGTCATCATTCTAACACATCCTGCTATTACTAACCTTAAAAAAAGAGTAAAGCATCGTCCACTTAGGGGCGATGCTTTACTCTTCAATATCAAAATCTTCTAAGAAAATCGTTATGATATTTCTAGAATAAGTGCACATCTCTATTCTTTAATCATCCCAACCATTTCCTGATGGCATACGCCGCAGATATGACGATCCTTATACTGAATAACATCCGTCATCGAACTGCAGAACACACAACGCGGACGATATCTTTCCAACAAAATCTGGTCCCCTTGCACCAAAATTTCGATAGGATCTCCTTCATTCATCTGATATCTTTTGCGCAGTGACTTTGGCAGAACAATGCGCCCTAACTGATCGACTCTACGAACAATTCCTGCCGGTTTCATTTCGTTTCCCCTCACTCTTCCCATGTGATGTAGTGTTTCTCGGTTGCTTGTTGCCTTAAGGAACTCAGGACTATTGAATCGATGGTTCTAAAGCTACCACAAACCAGCAAAACCAGTCTGTCTAAGACCCTCATATAGAATGACAGCTGCGGAGTTCGACAAGTTGAGTGAACGGATTCCCTCACCCATCGGCAAGCGCATGCATGTATCCTTATGGGCTTCAAGTATCGAAAGTGGAAGCCCTTTTGTTTCCTTACCGAAAACAAAAAAATCTCCATCCCGGAATTCAAAGTCAGCATAACACATATCCGCTTTCGTTGTGGCGAAAAAAAACCTCGCCTCCGGGTACTTGCTCATGACCTCACTAAATGAATCATGGTATTCCAGTTTAACAGACGGCCAATAATCTAATCCGGCACGTTTTAGTGTTTTGTCATCGGTAGAAAACCCGAGCGGTCTTACCAAATGCAAAAACGTTCCTGTCGCAGCACAGGTTCGAGAAATATTGCCTGTATTTGCGGGAATCTCTGGCTCTACCAGAACGATGTGAAAAGCCATTGCTTCGCTCTCCTCTCATCTTTTCTATTATACATGATTCTACCCAAGGTACAAATTTAACATGTAGTTTATTTTTAGATAATCTTCTGATTACGCTCATAGGCAATAATTAGGGGAATCCTCGTATAAGGAGCTGTGCCCATGAATATAAAGAAGAAAATTCTGGTCGTTGATGATGAACCCTCCATAGCCATGCTTCTTGATTTCAATCTCAAATTAGCTGGTTATGAGGTTCGCTGCGTGTATGATGGTGAAGCTGTCTTCGGAGTTTTATCGGAGTTCCGCCCGGATCTGATCGTGCTTGACCTCATGCTTCCCAAGCTCTCTGGTATTGAGGTTTGTCGAAAGTTGAGAAGCGCCAATAATCTTGTCCCGGTTATCATGCTCACCGCACTTCATGGAATAAGCGAGAAAATAGCGGGGCTTGATAACGGAGCCGACGATTATATGACCAAACCCTTCAGTCCCCAGGAGTTGCTTTCAAGAATCCAAGCCATTCTGCGCCGAGCACAAAATCAACCAGATCCCGCTTCCGCGGAGGATGTTATCGAGATCGGCGCCATGAGAATTATTCCAGCGAGCCGAGAAGTGAGCATGAACAATCAACCTATAGACCTCACACCAAAGGAATATGAGCTTCTACATTTCTTTTGCCTACATCGCGGTAAGGTATTGAGTCGCCAGCAATTGCTTCACGGAGTATGGGATTACCACTTTCTCGGTGATACTCGGATTGTTGATGTCCACATTAGCCATTTACGGGATAAAATTGAAACGAACCCCCGTCACCCTGATTATGTAGTAACCGTTCGAAGTGTCGGCTACAAGCTTTCCGAGCCTAGCTCTAGTAATGTCCTCGTATCCCAAGCTAAGTAAGAGTTTTCCTGCACGATTCCAAGACTGTCTTAGATCCTGTTCCAAAAAACGGAATAATTACAAAATGTACTTCCTTTCTAAAACAATAGCAAAACCGTACAGCGGCTCATAAAGCCATGGGTACGGTTTTGCTATTGTTTTTGTATACTATGAGCTCATAACTTAAGTTTATCCATATAAACAGTCCTTGCAGCGATTACGAATTACGAATTACGCTTTTGAAAATCAATCATGAAATCCGCGAGTGCTTTACAGGCTTCATATGGAACAGCATTGTAAGTGGAGGCACGAAGATGTCCGACACTGCGATGACCCTTAAGCCCAATAAAACCTGCTGTTTGAAATTCCTTGATGAATTGTTTCTCAAGTTCTTCGTCAGCGAGCTTCCAGGTAACGTTCATCATCGAACGGCTGCCTTCCTCAGCAAGGGCTTCATAGAATCCTCCGCTGCTCTCAATGACATGATATAACAGGTCTGTTTTCTCACGATTTAGTTTCTCAATAGCTCCTAAACCACCGAGTCCTTTAATCCATTTCAGGACAAGATTAATCATGTACACCCCAAAAACAGGAGGAGTGTTATACAATGAGTCATTTTTCACATGGGTGCTGTAGCGAAGCATCGTTGGCAGCGTTTTGGGAGAGGCAGCGAGCAGCTCTTCTTTGGCGATGACAACAGTTACACCTGATGGACCGAGATTCTTCTGTGCCCCTGCATAAATCAGGGCAAATTTCGAAACATCAAATGCCCGGCTGAGAATATCACTGGACATATCGGCAATCAGAGGAACATTACCAGTGTCAGGAAACCCTGCATACTGAGTACCAGCAATCGTCTCGTTTGAAGTAATATGGAGATAAGCGGCATTTTCAGGAATTTGAACATTAGATAAATCAGGCATATGAAGCACATTCTCCTGCGTTTGTGCTACTACGACCGTTTCACCAATCAATTGGCATTCTTGAATGGCTTTCTCGGCCCAACTGCCGCTATGGACGTAAGCGCCAACCTTACCCGCCGTTAAAAAATTCATGGGGATCATTGCAAATTGTGTACTAGCGCCGCCTTGTAAGAATAATACTTTATAGCCTTCCGGAATGGACAAAAGCTCTTTCAAGAGTTCTTGGGTTTCCGTATTCACCTGTTCGTATTCTTTGCTGCGGTGGGACACTTCCATGATGGACATGCCAATTCCCCGGAATTCGACCAGCTCTTCTTGCGCCTTCTGGAGTACTTCCAGTGGAAGCGCCGCCGGTCCGGCGTTAAAATTGTATGCGCGCTTGCTCATTTTCCCCTCACCTTTCAAAAGTTCCTTTAGTGCCTCTCGGCTTCAACGCTTTAATGGATTCCTATCATTATAGCCGAATCTACCAGCTGATGGTTATAAAAACATTCTTTCAAGGAGGAAAATGTTATGAATCCCGTTCCCTTGGTTACCCCTCATCTTTTTATCGCTCTACCTATTGCTGACGATGTCAAGTTGCAGGTAGAAGAAAGGACGAAAGTCCTTCGAGAGCATGTGTCTTTTCGCAAATGGACTCACCCTCAGGATCTTCATATCACCTTGAAATTCCTTGGAGCCACACCTTCCGAAAAGATAGCTGATATTCACTCCTTGCTTTTGGATATAGCAGAGCATTACGCACCGATTTCCTTATCCTTATCAGACCTTGGCACCTTCGGCTTGCCTGTCTCTCCCCGTGTGTTATGGACACGTGTCGGTGGAGAAATGGAACGTCTATTTAGCCTTCAGAGGGACATCGAGCATAAGCTTGAGCGGATAGGCTTCGCCAAGGAAAACCGTCCCTACTCCCCACACGTTACCCTTGCAAAGCAATATGTCGGTGCCGATTCACCCGAGGAGCTTCTCATGGCTATAGCAAAATCGACTTGGCAACCCCCCCTTTCGTGGCCTGGGATGGATATCGTTCTGTTTGAGAGTCACCCGGGGAAATCACCGATGTACGAAGCATTAGCTCGCTTCCCATTACTAAAAGGAAATCAATGATTCATTAAACGCCACCCTGTTTCACTTTTGCGAGAAAAGCGGGATAACCACTTTGTTTGCCGAACCATGACTACCTTTGTCACCCATGCAGGGGAAACCGTTTCTAGGGGCGAAATGGTTGTAAAATAACCCGCAAAGCGTAATCGACTTACATCGATGCTTAGGTTGATTATTATGCGGATGCTCTAAAAAATCTTAAAAAATGCGAAGCGGGTGAACGATATGGATTATTATAAAACAAAGGAAATTGCTCAAATCATGGGTGTAAGTCCGACGACAATTAAGCGCTGGGTGGCTTCAAGTCCGGATCGATTCCGTAAAGACATCTCTGGACATTATATATTCTCATCTGAAGATCTGGACATATTGACTGAAATCCAGAAATATCAGGAATTCACACGTAAAGCGCCCGAACCTAACCAAAGCAATCAGAAACCCGTTAAGCTTGGTGCCCTGAGAATAGAAAAAATTCCTGTTGCTAATACAGAGGCAGCAGGAATTTTATACACGGATCCAAAAGTATCAATAGGCAGCCCTAGATTAGGAATGCTGTCCGCTGCCGGCTTAGCCGATAACAGTTTCCCAAATTCTTGGGAGGACGTCAGCAAACATCTCTACGATCTCGAGGGAAGACTCTCCCGCAAAGCAGGCGACGTAGTCAACCTTCAAGTATTAGAGCATCGCAGAGAACTAGATGAGCTTCGTCGTTCAATTGGCGAGTTAGCTTGCTCACTTGACTCGCTCACCGAATTCTTTAATCAACTGCAAGATCGTCTACCCGCCCACCAGGTTGAGCCTACTTCGCTTAAGCGTAAGTTTTGGCTTGGTTCGTTTTTTTAATTCAATGATGTGTTTTTACAAAACAACACCTTTTTTGAGAATGATATTGGCGTATAACGCACTTTCTCCCGTCGCCACAATCGCGTAAGCTTGCTTGGCTCGTTCGTAGAAGGCAGAGCGTTCCATTTCTGCAAAGGGTTCAAGGATTCCTGTACGTTGCTGCGAAATGCTACGATATTCATCCCAGATCGGAGTCTCCACCGTATCACCAGGGACGACCTGCATCAAGGCACCCGGCTTTTCTACATAAGCATCAAGCGGGAATAACGTAAGAATGGCATCAAGCAGCTCTGGAATGCCATGTCCATCACAGCGCACCAGTCGCTGGGCGTGGCTTGCAGCAGGGAAGTTGCCATCTGCCAGAACGATTTCATCGCTGTGTCCCATTTCCATAAGGATTTTTAATAACTCAGGTGAAATAAGTTTAGGAATACCTATTAGCATAGACCCAACTCCCTCTCCGCTCATTTTGCTGTACACTTCATGTTGTTCGATTCGCTCATAAGTTTTATTTCATTTTGTGCAAAAGCTCAACGCGATAGGCTTTGCTAGGGATGCTACCTCGGCGGACTCATCATCTGTCATCGCTTTAGGCTCACTACCCATCCATATCCCCCGTTTATGTTCAACTAAAGCGCCTGTAACCGATCAAACGGGGCAGGCGCTCTAGTTGTTTTCTTGTTATTTGTACAGCGGTCCGTAAGCCGTGCATGCACGGTAATCCGCAGCTTCTAGTTGTTCGGTTCCAAATGCTCCCCAGCTTCTTGGGCGGAAAACATCCTTTGTTGCAACATTATGCATAGCGACAGGAATTCTTAGAATGGATGCCATCGTAATCAGGTCTGCCCCGATATGACCAAAGCTTACTGATCCGTGATTAGCTCCCCAATTATCCATAACGCTATAAACACTCGCGAACGCTCCGCTCCCCGTCACGATTGGTGCAAACCATGTGGTCGGCCAAGTTGGGTCTGTACGCTTATCCAATGTTTGATGCACGTTCTCAGGTAATTCCACCGAGTAACCTTCAGCAATTTGCAGTACCGGTCCAATGCCCTTGACTAGATTAATACGACTCATCGTCATAGGCATGCCACCGCGCGTCAAGTAATCTGAGGAGTACCCGCCCCCACGGAAGTACTCAAGGGAGGCTGGCCGCCAGGATGTTGCATCAAGACACTTTTGAGCTTCTTCCTCGCTGATATCCCAGAACGGCTTCATCGCAGGCTTGCCGTCAGCCATCTGCTCGCCTGTTCCATCCAGCGTTTGTGCGCCCGAGTTGATTAGGTGAATGATGCCGCCTTCCGCATGTCCAGATAGCTTATGTCCTGTGACGCGCTCTACAGATTCCGGACTCCAGTAGGTGCGAACGTCGGCAAATATTTGCGCTGTGTTGGTGAGTAGGTATCCGAATAACATAGCTACTCCATTTAAGCTATCATTCTCAGTAGCTACAATATATGGTGCGCGAATGCCGTTCCAGTCGAACGATGAGTTAAGGATGGCCTCCAGAAAGTCTCCGTTTGGAAAATGATCTGTCCACTGCCGTTGTCCCTGGAAGCCCGACACGATAGCATTGTGACCACTAGCTTCTTCTTCGAAGCCAAGTTCAGCAAGACGAGGGTTTCCTACCATTAAGTCGCGTGCAATCAGGGTCATTTTGACAACGGTATCCCAATCCTGATCTTTTTTCTCACGTGTAGTTTGAAGATGCTCCGGATTGTTATCCGGTCCTTCGATACAGTTCCCCTTTACCCATACAAGGGCACGAGCGAATTCTTCTTTATCGTAGATTTCTTCATCCATACGGCGAACAAACTCAGTCATGTCGATATATTCGTTACGCATGCCTAAATATTCTTGGAAAAAGCGATCGTCAACGATGGAGCCAGCAATTCCCATCGACACCGAACCCATGGAAAGATAGGACTTACCCTTCATAATAGCAGCAGCAAGTCCGGCTTTAGCGAATCCGAGCAGCTTCCCTTTAACATCCTCTGGAATTGTATTGGTACCAGAGTCTTGAACCTCTTCTCCGTAGATACCGAAGACCGGCAAGCCCTTTTGGGCGTAGCCTGACAGTACTGCCGCTAAATACACAGCACCAGGCCGTTCTGTTCCGTTAAATCCCCAGACTGCCTTCGGGATGGATGGATCCATATCCATTGTTTCCGTGCCATAACACCAGCAAGGTGTTACAGTAAGTGAAATGCCAACGCCTGCCTTGCTAAACTTGTCCGCCGCTGCAGCAGCTTCCGTTACACCGCCGATACAGCTATCTGCAATAACACATACGACTTTGTCTCCATTTGGATAGCGCAAGTTCTCTGTAAACAGTTCAGCAACCGCTTGTGCCATTGCCATCGTTTGATCCTCTAGTGATTCGCGAACGCCCCTCCGTCTTCCATCAATTGTGGGACGAATACCGATTTTGGGAAACTCTCCGAGCCAGCGATTTTCTACATTAGCCATTTTGAAACCCCTTCCAAGATAAAATAATGTTACCGATAACTCTAAAATAACAGCGGGATTACTTGCTGTCAACTTGAAATTTTTATAAGATGAATAGAATAGAACCGATAAGGGGAAGTCCATATGGTCACCATCTACGATATTGCTGCTAAAGCTAAGGTTTCGGCAATGACTGTTTCGAGAGTTATCAATAACACAGGGCGAATAAGCGACAAGACCCGAATCAAGGTCAAGCGAGTTATGGAAGAGCTTAACTATGTGCCCAACCAAATGGCAAGAGGTTTAGTCCTGCAACATACCCGTCTGCTATTCTTGTTGATTGCTGATATCACGAATCCTTTTTACACCACGCTTGCAAGAGGCGCTGAGGATGCGGCGAACAAATCGGGCTACCGTCTACTATTTGGCAACAGTGATGAAAGCCTGGCGAAGGAATCTGATTATATTCAGACGATACTTGCCACCCGTGTGGATGGAGCATTGCTCGCACCGATCGGAGACCCCTCTCTGGCCCACCTGGAGCAGCTGCGGCTGCACAACGTACCCTTTGTCCTATTGGATCGCGAGGTTCCGGGTATCGAATGTGATATCGTGCTTGGAGACAGTAAAGAAGGGGGACACAAGCTAATGGACCATCTGGTGGCACATGGACACCGGAGTATTGCCATGATTAACGGGTCCTCCTCTGTTTCCAGCGCTAGACTTCGACTTCAGGGCTATCGGGAGGCACTCAAGCTGAATGACCTTATTGTGCCTGATGGTTATGTACAGGAGACGAGCTTTGGTCCACTCAGTGACCTTACCGAAATGGATGCATGGCTATCCAGCCTAAATCCAATGCCAACTGCTATTTTGGCAGGTAATAATGTGCTTGCTCTTGAAATCATCCGTTTGTTATATAAGCGTGGACTGCGTATACCTGAAGACATTTCCTTATGTTGTTTTGATGACCTCGGCCCCTACTCGGAAATTGAGCCATTTGTCACAGTTGCCTTGCAACAAGCCTATCAATTTGGGTACCTGGGTATGCAGATGCTGATCGAACGAATCGAAAACCGAGAATCGACCACCTCCTGGAAGAAGATTGTACTTCCTACTGAGCTTGTGCCCGGTCGTTCGGTTAAAAATCTTGTGGATTAGTGCTTCGATACATCAACATCAACATCTACGTCCG
>JACMJI010000238.1 GCA_014380705.1 Gorillibacterium sp.
ATGGAGAGCTACGGCCCCCAAACAACAGTTTATTAAGCGGTGTGTCCGTAACTATCCCCGTCCCAGCTAAAGGTTCCGTTATCCTGCAAAAAACGCAGGATAAACAAAGCCTTTCGAGCATAAAAGCTCTATAATCCTGTAGAAAGTACAGGGTTATAGAGCTTTTTTTGGTTTTTACGCGCATCGGGGTAATACTCCTGTACAAAGTATAGGATTATAGAGCTTTTTTTGCCTTTTACGCACATGGGGTAATAGCCCTGTAGAAAGTATAGGACTATCCCCTCACTAAACCATTCTTCCGTAGCAGTGTGCTTTAATCAGGAAGATAATTAATCTATGGTCACAAATACGGAGAATATCTGCAATATAAATTGTGTGCCTGATCTCGCACGGCTACTAGCGAATCTAAATTCACTATTAGTGAAGCAAAATTCCTTATTTCAATACAAACTAGCGGTTTAAAAGGATTAGTGAAGCAAAGTTCCCGATTAAGGGTATGTTGGTTCGTGATTAGCGGAAACTTGCTTCACTAATGGAAGAATAGTACCTCTGACATTGATAATAGCGAAGTTAGCCTCAGTAATAGTGAACCTAGGTGGGTAATTGTGAAGTCGACGAATCTGGAGGTTAAGCTCAAATGAATTAACTTCAGACCCAGATATCTCTACAAGCAAAAAAAGGACCTAGCGTATTCGTGAGGTGCAACCCCTAGAATTTCCATCGGATATACCCAGGGGTTTTTCCAATGCTATTCTAAAGGTGCACTTCACCGCCAGTGTCCTGCTTTTGCTTCACGATAGATTACTGTAACATGGAACTAAACGCCATTAACAAAGTAGACAGCAGCATACTGCCGATCATTAGCCAGAGAACAATACGAAAAACAAACTTGTTCTTGTTCAAGTGTACGACTCCCCTTTTCAGGACATATTGAAACGAGTAAGATAAGATGGTTAGGGAAACAGGCTATAGATCTATTTTACCCCAATTGAGCGAGTGGAGGAAGTCCTATGGTTAAGCAGGAGCGAATTATCCAAGAATTTATGGAGCTGGTCCAGATTGATAGTGAGACAAAGCATGAACAAGAAATTGCAGAGGTTCTCAAACAAAAGTTTACCGAGCATGGTCTCCGTGTCATAGAGGATGATACCATTGCCAAGACTGGACACGGTGCTGGCAACCTTATTTGCACTTTGTCGGCTTCATCCGGGGGCCTACATGCTCCTAAGCTGTTGTTTACCTGCCATATGGACACGGTAACACCAGGAAACGGCATCAAACCTCAGCTAGATGAAGATGGCTACATAAAAAGCGATGGAACAACGATACTAGGCAGCGATGATAAAGCTGGTATTGCTGCGATTTTCGAGGGGCTGCGGGTGCTAAAGGAACAAGAACTGGATTACCCTCAAATGCAATTTATCATTACAGTCGGAGAAGAATCGGGATTAAATGGTTCCCGTGCAATGGATCCCAAATGGCTGGATGCCGAATATGGCTTTGCAATGGATTCTAATGGAGCGATCGGGGGAATTGCCGTTGCGGCCCCCTCTCAGCAGCGCATGTTGATCACCTTTACGGGAAAAACCGCTCATGCTGGTGTGAACCCTGAGGATGGAATCAGTGCGATCACGATGGCAAGCAAGGCCGTTTCTCGCATGTCACTCGGACGGATTGATCAGGAAACGACAGCCAATATCGGTCGTTTTGCAGGTGGCGGTGAAACAAAGACAAACATCGTGTGCGAGAAGGTCGAGCTTGAAGCAGAGGCACGCAGCCTTGATAAACAAAAGCTCGAGCAGCAGGTAGCTTCTATGCGCGAGGCTTGTGAAACAGCCGCGGCAGAGATGGGGGGACAGGTAGAGTTCAACAGTTTCCTCCTATACCCATCCTTCAACTTCGAGGATTCCGCTCCTATTGTTCAACTCGCCATGAGAGCCCTCCGAAAAATCGGAGCAGAACCAAGTACGTTTAAGTCTGGCGGCGGCAGTGACGCGAATGTATTTAATGGTCATGGGGTTCCAACCATTAACTTATCCGTGGGGTACGAGCAGATTCATACGACTAATGAACGTATCAAAGCTAATGATCTGGCTAAGCTTGCCGAAGTGTTTGTCTCCATCACCCAAGAAGCTTTGGATGAAAAAGCAAAGATGTAAATTTACTATTAATATTATGATTAAAAGGCTAATCTTTAAGCACGCTCGTGCTTTGGATCAGCCTTTTTTTAAATCGTATATACGACATCCCTGCAAAAATCCTGAGCCTTCTGTCAACTACTTGCTTTTCACCGGCATATGCAGCTTTTGCAGCTCGGACAGGAAGAACTTGAGGATAATGATCGTAAGGGTAAAGAAGATAGCCGTTCCTAGCAAAATTTGTGGGTGGAATTGGATATACCGAGACCCATAAGCAATCATGGCGCACCATTCTCCAGAGGGGCTTATCTTTACAGCGGGCATACCATCCTCTAAGTTGATGATATTTGCACCGCCAAGAAAAACACCTAACACAGCTAACTGTCCTAACAAGAACATAACCTGAACAAGTTCTGTCAGAAAAATGAATAAGATCTCAGCACGAAGGTTCGGCAGTATATGTCTCCAGGTGATGCGTCTACGGGATGCTCCGAGCGTCCGCGCTGCTTTTACAAACTCTTTACTCATATAGAAGCGGGTGCGATCTGAAATTTGTCTCGCGATAGGAGCAATTCCCACAAAGGTCAAACAAATGAACATCAGTAAGCTGAAGAAGGCTCGTTTCCACTCATCCCCTGGTAAAAGTGCATCCATATAAAGCAGGTTATAAAAAGTTAGCAAAACAGGCAATAACAGTAGAATTGCTGGAACAGAAGCCGTTGAGAGCTGAAGGATTTGGACACCACGACCAATTACACGATGAGAGCCGCCAAGCAGACCCAGAGGAATACCAATAAGAAAGCGACTTATAACAACGGCAAGCGTGAAGCCAAGCGTATACTTCATCCCATTTAGAAGCAAGCTGAACACATCAATTCCACGATGGTCGGTACCGAACCAGTGGCTTGCATCTTGTTTGAGGGGAGGCGTTAAATAAGTTTTTTCCCCGTGAACGACCTTCTCCAAAAAAGTGAATTTCTGAGAATCATCAATAGGGTGGGGCATTAATGTGGTACCTAGTAGCGCGATAAGAACAAGAACAACAAGGAAGTGCCAAGCGAGCAGATAGGATTTAGGAAATTTCTTTAGCTTCATGATCAGGGTGCTTATCGTCCCTTTTAAATGTTGCTCTGCTGCTGCTTCATGATCTATGTATGAGGGTTGAGCACGATCAAAACTGCCATGGGGTACGCTCCGAGTAATCTCTGGCTTAATATCGTTTGTTTGTGCCAAATACTTTCTAGGCTGCCAGCGGTTCATGTTCATAATGCTGCCTCCTCTCTTTTGCTCTCTACTCGAAGAAGTTTCTTCAGAATAGCAAAAAACAGATGGAGTCCGAACATGATGAACCCAAGCACTAAACAGATGGAAGATAGACTAGTGAAAGAACCAATACTATAGATGGGGTTGCGGATAATGCCACCAAGTCCAAAAATTTGACAGAGAACTTCTGCAACAACGGCTCCGCCTACTGCAAGCGAAATGGCTTTAGGCAGGACGGCAAACAGGTCTTCTAGGATATTGCGCAGGACGTGTCTAAACATGATTTGGGTTCGAGATATCCCTTTAGCTCTAGCCGTAATAACATAATCCTCCGCCCACTCTCTGTGGATTGCGACACGAAGTGTTCCATAAATAAGGGCCCCAGGTACCAAGGCAATGGTGGCAAAAGGTATAAAGAATGGAACCTCACTCGAGAATTCAATGATCAGGTATACGGGACGATCCAGTAAATTGGCGAGGAAAATACATAGCATCTGCAGGAGCACAACCAGCAGAAAGTCAGGGAGAGCAACCAGAAGGGAATGAATGCCGTCAAAAACTCTTCCAATCATCCGACTTGTTGAAGCGATCATGGCCGAAAAAGTACCCGTAATAATCGCAAAAGCGAGTCCGAACAACAGGTAGTTAGAGGTTCTGCTAAACATCATTCCCAAATTATCTGTTAAAGGAAATTCTCCTTTATAGCGCATATAAAGACTACCCATATCCCCTTTAGCGTAATCTTTCAAGCTGTCTCTTAAGGCACCACCATAATGGCTTAGTGAGAATGCGGGGGGGCCTTGTACAGGAAGCAGTCCATGAACACCTTGGACCTTTATTAATTTTTTGGAATACTCATCTATTTTTCCGTAGGGAACCTGAAGAATTCCCGGCTTGGCTGTGCTGCCATCCTGAACAACAATCGTTTCAGGGTAGGTTTTAGGGATGCTGTATAAAACGCTGGCAGCTGCGATTAGCTTAATTCGATCCTTCGAGGTGGTATCATCGAGGGCATAGCCAAGATGGCTAAAAAGAAAAATTCCAATGATCATGCAGAGTCCAGTTGCTAAGGCAGTTAACAGGGATTTAATGGAAATCACTCCAGGCAATTAAGGTGACTCTATTGTAACATACCCTTGCCGAGTTGAGGTTTGAGAATAATCAAATTTTCTTAGGGGTTGAGGTTGTCGTTCTTCTGGATAAAAGAGTGCTAAGTGGCTCCTGTCTGCTCCCACATTCTTTCGTAACTTCCCTAAGTTTGTTACGAACCTCCCAAGCTTTACCGACCATACGGAAGCCATCCTGCGCCATATACATTTTCATCCGTTCTTCCCCATTTCCGACTCTAGTATCCGGTAATGCTTGCCTACCGGGGTTATGATAGAATCATATGAGAGTGCTGAATCAGGTATGCCTAGTTAAAGTCATCCCATTCAAATGAATTTGAATATACGAGGAGAGAGAATATGAACCTGTTTGAGAACGAAGACGATAAGCGTTTTGAGGAAGTAACCGTAAATATTCAATCGATTTTCCAGGGAAAAGTCATAACAGTTGATGTTGAAACCGTAAAGTTACCGAACGGGGCCAGCTCCAAACGTGAAATCGTACGCCACCCAGGAGCGGTATGTGTATTGGCAATAGTAGGTGAGCGAATGCTTGTAGTGGAGCAATATCGTAAAGCCATGAGTCGGAATCTGGTAGAAATACCTGCAGGCAAGCTGGAAAAGGGTGAGGATCCGCTAGAAGCTGCCCGTCGTGAGCTGCAAGAAGAAACAGGGTTTAGCACAAAGCAGCTCAAAAAAATCTTCACCTTTTATTCAGCTCCCGGGTTCTGCGACGAGCTGCTGCATCTTTATGTAGCTGAGGAACTGGAGGCGGGGGTCGCAAGCCCTGATGAGGATGAGTTTCTAGACTGTTCGGCCATCACCCTAGTTGAAGCGAAGCTTCTTATCGATGAAGGTCGTATCGCAGATGCCAAGACGATTATAGCGGTACACGCTTGGGAGTTGAGCTTGCTTAAAGGTGGTTTCTAAGTGAACGACTACTTTGTTGACCTGCACATTCATATCGGGAAAACAGAGCGTGGTGCATCTGTAAAGATAAGTGGAGCAAGCAACCTTACCTTTCGCAACATTGCGATAGAAGCGTCGGAACGTAAAGGGATTGAAGTCATCGGTATTATTGATTGTGCCTCCCCGAACGTACAGGAGGATATTCGGAACTGTCTTTATAGTGGGGAGATGGTTGAGCTGCCTGGGGGAGGCATTCGATATCGGGATACCGTAATTATTCTGGGAAGCGAGATTGAGGTTCGTGATCCTGGGATGGGACCTGCCCACCTGCTAACTTATTTCCCTTCATTAGCTGATATGGAGGCATTCTCGGGGTGGTTGAAGCCGCACATGAAGAACTCCTCGCTTAGTACCCAGAGAATTCGAACAACGGCTAGGGAATTACAGCAAGAGGTTAAGGATCGGGGAGGAATCGTCATTCCGGCCCATATCTTTACCCCGCACAAGAGCTTATACGGAAGCTGTGCAGACCGAATGTCAGAGGTCCTGGATACAGATGGGCTAGCTGCTGTTGAACTAGGTCTAAGCGCGGATACTTCGATGGCTTCGCTCATTCTTGAACTTGATCCGCTGCCTTTTGTTACAAACTCAGACGCTCACTCCTTAAGTAAAATTGGTCGAGAATATAACAGGCTGAGGATGAGTTCTCCCAGCTTTAACGAGCTGATTAAAGCTCTCGCGGGGAGTAGAGGTCGCTCGATCATTAGCAACTATGGACTAAGTCCAAGGCTTGGTAAATACCATCGAACCTATTGTGAAAGCTGTGCGAGTGTGGTTGATGAGCAGGCTGCTTCTTCAACAGATCGAGCGGGAATGCCAGATCGCTGCTTATACTGTGGCAGTAAAGCTATTGTTCGGGGTGTTCTTGATCGGATCACGAGCATTGCGAACCGAACGGCGCCGGACCCTGCAATACGGCGCCCTCCTTACCACTATCAGGTACCACTTGAATTTATTCCTGGTCTTGGACCAAAGCTGCTTAATAAATTGCATATCCGTTTTGGCACAGAAATGAATATTCTGCACCATGTTTGCCTTGAAGATCTCGAGAATACAGTCGGAGAGGAAATTGCTCGTAAGATTGTACTTGCTCGGGAAGGTGCTCTGCAGCTAGATGCAGGTGGCGGTGGGCGATACGGCAGAGTTGCAAAGCAGTGACATACAATCGATATGCCTGTGATCCATTTGCAGGCTTTTATTTGCTCTATCATAGGTAAGGTTCATTCTGATTCTGCATCGGTATACGCACGGTGTTTGTTCATAAGGGCATGAACAACGACAGTTGAGCCATCGATCCTGCACGTTGTACAGGATAAAGCCACACATTCGTAGATAACACTGAAAATCCTGTACAATGTACAGGATTTTTTACATGAATGCAGGGAAGAAAAGTAGTCATGGAAGGCCTTGAAATTTTTTGCCCTACGGAGCTGCCTCTTCCCGAAGGGGCGGCGGAGGTACTCGGAAATTCATTAAACTCCCCCTTGGTGAAAAGTGCAATTCTAACCCTTTGTGACCATGAACAAGTCATCAAAAGCAAAAGGGGGTCATAAGAGAGCAATGAATCTGGAAGACCCTTATGAGATAATGAAGGTTGTTTATAGATACAAGGAATATCTAGTCTTATGGGATTACCAGAATGGCTGAACAATCAAGTACATTCCAAAAACATAGAAAAAAGGTGAAGAGATGGATATCCAAAAATTATCCTGTGCAAGGGAGTACATCCAGTCAATTGAAAAGGATGAGTCGTTTTACGGTCTTGGCTTGCAGATGAAAAGCTTCCAGCAGCGGGGAACCCGCAAACGGCTAAAGACGAATGCCGACCCAACGCACGACAACGGATCCGCTCACGTCGTGATCCCCTTCCTCGTAAGCACGAAAGGATATGGTCTCTTTTGTCCCGATGCCGTTTATCCGGAATTCGATATCGGATGTACGGACCCGGATGTTCTGAAAATCGATCTGGGCGAAGGTGTACACGAGGTGATCCGGATAAAGGGGAAGGACATGAAGGATGTCATCCGCGGCTATCACGAGCTGACGGGCCATCCGCAGCTACCTCCCCTGTGGGGACTGGGGCTGCATTATCGCGGGTATCTGGACTGGAATGGGGAGGAGCTGCTGGCGGCTGCCCGCAAGTTCCGGGAAATGGAGCTGCCCTGCGACATCTTTGGCCTGGAGCCTGGCTGGCACAGCAAGAGCTATCCCTGCACCTATGAGTGGAACAAAGAGCGGTTCCCCGACCCGAAGGCTTTCCTGGAGGAATTGCACCGCCTAGGCATGCGGCTCCACTTGTGGGAACATCCATGGGTGAACTTTGAAGCCAAGTTTGCGGATGAGATCAAGCCCTATTCGGCCCCGGAGAGCTACATGGGCGGCATTGCCCCCGACTTTGCGACTCCGCAGGCAAGGAAGCTATTCGCCGATCACCACCGGCATCTTCTGGATATGGGTGTGGACGGCTTCAAGCTGGATGAATGCGACGGCTCCGATCATACGGGGAACTGGTTTTTCCCGGACGACGCTGTCTTTCCTTCTGGACTGACAGGTGCGCAGATGCACAACCAATACGGCCATCTTTACCAGAAAACCCTGCAGGAGCTGTACCGCGAATACGGTAAAAGAACGCTGCTGCTCTGCAGGGGCAACACCTCGGGGGCTTCCTCCTACCCGACGGTCTGCTACAGCGATCTTTATAAATTTCGGGATTACCTGACCGCGTTGGTCAACAGCGGAATTTGCCATGTACTGTGGTCACCCGAAATCCGGGAGACCGCCGATGAGGAGGATTTCATCCGCCGCGCTCAATTGATGTTTTTCAGCCATCACCCCCAAGTCAATGCGTGGTATAACGGAATTGCACCCTGGGACATCAGCGAAGAAGTATTTCGAATTTTTGGTTCATATGCCCGCTTGAGAATGCGTCTGCTGCCCTACATCTATGGAGGTTTCCGGGCTTCCTATGAAACGGGAGATCCCTTCATCCGGCCGCTAGTGCTGGACTATCCGGAGGATTTCCGTGTCCATGGCATCGACGACCAATTTCTCTTCGGCGGCAGCATCCTGGCGGCTCCGGTCTACCGGGAGAAGAGCCGGGAGGTTTATCTTCCGGAAGGCCTTTGGTATGACTATTGGAACGGCCGTCTTCTGGAGGGAGGAGTAAGCACGCAGGCAGAAGCTCCCCTGGACCGGATCCCGCTGTATGTGAAGGCGGGTGCTGTAATCCCGTATGCGCCGGTACGTCAGTACGCGGAGGGCCCTGCCATTCCGGAATCCCTGGACGTTTACGCGGGTGCTAACGGACAGTTCAACCTGTACTTTGACGATGGCGAAAGCCTGCGTTATCAAGATGGCGAGTATGAGAAGTGGAGTGCGGATTACGCTGAGACATCATCAGGCGCGGTTCTACACATCCGCTTGACGGAAGGAAAAGGTGGAATTTTGAGCGGACGAAAGCTCCGTGTCCGGTTTATCGGGGCGGTTTGTCCCGCCCGGGTTCTTTATCCCGAAGGGACGGGCGTCCAAATACCAGCCGAAATGGAACCCGCCGAACAGGAATGGTCTTATGACCGGGCGAAGCGGATCCTCGAGATGGATCTGGTTCTGAACGAAACGGATGTTACCCTTTGTCTGGACGGCCGCTTGGGTAAAGAGCAGCTGGAGGGCCAGGAGTCCTGGGCACCTTTTTTGAATAAGCGCCACGCCATAACGGGAAGAAGTCGGGATAAAGACGATGAAGGCTGGCTGGAGTTGTGGAGAGAAGGACGCCGGCTCACGCCTTCCTTATACGAAGCGGCAAGGCTCGGAACCGTCATTGGAGAAGCTGCCCGGAAGTCGGCGGGGGAAGAAAGATTTCAGGAGCTGCAGGCAGGAGTTCCGGTTTCCCTGTCTCTGATTTTGGAGAACGACCGGGTGAAACCGGCCAGCTGCCTATGCATCGCAGAGGTGCAAAATGATAGTCTGAACCCGCAGGTGACGATCCGTCTGGACCTTTGCGCATCGCCGGGTTGGGCGGTCTCCGGGGTGGAAGACCGGCTGATCCTTCCGGCGGGGGTTAAACGCATCGTTTACTATGAGTTATCGCAAACCGGTGAGCATCAAGTGGGCTCTTTGGACGCCCGGTTGACGGCAACCGTTGAGCTGGTCGATGGCACGGCCCTGTATGAACGGTCCGGCGAGGCTTCCTGGGGCGGTTATGTAACGGCCTGGAACCATGCAGGGGTCCCGTACGAAGTGGAAGGACGAAACGGCTCCGCGCTGGTTGACGTATCCCCGCTCCTTCAGGGAGATGACGGTGGCTGTACGCTTCAATGCCATGTCTGGTCGCCGG
Organism: Gorillibacterium sp.; assembly: GCA_014380705.1. Next base: position 9,810 of record JACMJI010000238.1, read on the forward strand.
TGAAGCTTGCGGCGCGCATTGAATTTGGCGCAGACCTGGCGGCGGAGATCGTCTGGAATAAGGAAGAGGTTCTTCAGTCGGAAGGGCAGGAGATAGCAAAGCCAGGGACACAGCTGGTTCCCATTACCCTGTCCAATGGGTGGAACTCGGTGTTGCTCCGCTTGCGTAAACGGGAGTGGGAGGAAGGCGGAGGCTTCTATTTCCGGATCGCCTGTCAATGGGGGTCTACGCTTTCAGCTCTCAAGTACGCGCTAGAGTCAGATGATAAAACACAGTCGGCGGAGAACGCCTAAAGGAGGAAAGAATCCATGGCAAACGAGTACAAGTATCCTTTTACAAATGAATTCAAGGAGGAGCGGGGGACCACTTCTCTGGAACGCCGCGTGATTTTGCCGCAAAGGACGGTTCTCGCCAAAAGGGTGCGCCATTCTGAAGGGCCATGCGTGGCAGATGGAGGTCCGGCTGTTCTTGCGGCAGACAGCGAAGAGGCGTCTCTTGTACTGGATTTCGGCAGTGAAACGGTGGGGACGGTGACGGTCGAAGTGGAGATGCACCAGGCCGGCGTCCTGCGCTTTCACTATGGCGAGGATGTGGAGGAGGCGTTGCGCGACCATGATTATACCTGTGGCTGGTACGTCATGCCGAAGGACCGTTTTGAGTTGGAGGCTGGGAAGCACAAGCTGACCAATTACGGCCGGAGAGCCTTCCGGTACCTTCGCCTGACGGCAGAGCCGGGAAGCGGAGAGGTCGCGATCGGCAAGGTATCGGCGGAGCTTGTCCATTATCCTGTTCAAAACCGCGGGTTTTTCTCCAGCTCTGACCCTCTGCTCAACCAAACGTGGGATATCGCCCGGAATACGACGAAGCTGTGCATGCAGCAGTATTATGAAGACGGGATCAAGAGGGACGGGCTCCTGTGGGTTGGAGATTACCGGCTGCAGTTCCTGGACAGCTGGTTCTGCTTCGGCGACTGGAAGCTGGCGCGCAAGTCGCTGTACATGATCGCCGTTTCGCAGCGCGAGGACGGGGCGATTCCCGCAGCGGCGGGCAAAGGCGGCGGACAGCAGCATCCGGAGAACATTGAGTACATGCCCGGCGTCCCGCATCCTTTTCATAACGAATGGATCATTATCAATTACAATACCGACTTCATCTCCGGCGTAAAAGATTATATTGTGCTGACAAGTGATGACGCCGTTCTTCCAGATCTGTGGCCATACGTGAAACGCACCGTGGAATTCCTGCGGAAGGATGTGCGGCTGAGTGAGGCTAAGCTGACCGACCATACCATTATCACGGACACGTGGGTGGAGTACACTG
>JACMJI010000239.1 GCA_014380705.1 Gorillibacterium sp.
ATTTTTCAGAGGTACTAACCAGATATATTGACGATAATGAATTATGGTGGTATAAAGAAAGGCCAGTTATTGCTGAATGGTAATGTTATATTAAGTGCCAGACTCGTCAGAGATCACATTTACATTTGTTAACTCATGAGCCTGGCACCTACGTGCAATTATCTTCTTAAAGCCTTGTTAAGTGAATTTAAATCTTTACTATGAAAATTGATCGTTTACTGGGAATATTAACAACATTGCTTCAGAATGAACATATGTCGGCACCATTATTGGCAACAAAGTTCGAGGTCAGTCGGCGTACAATCAACCGCGATGTTGAGGCTTTATGTCAGGCAGGTATTCCTATTATTACACACCAAGGTGGCAGGGGTGGTATCTCTATTGCAGAGCGATACAAGTTGGATAGAAGTGTGCTCACTATGGACGAACTCTCCAGCATGATATCAGCAATTAAGGGTATTGGGACTGTATTTGCGAAAGCAGAGATAGAAACTAAGTAATACAGGAGATACCTCCTGAGAAGAGAGATTTAAATGCACACCTTACTGATCATTTGAAACTTGTTGCACTGTTTCACCCTTCTGTTAAGTATCTTCTAATAGAATCCTATGGCCCTGATTGCTTTGTTGAAACGAACGGAATGCTGAAGGTTGATATCAGCTATACAAATGAGGAATATACAATAAAGTGGCTGCTTGGCTTTGGGGATAAGGTTAAAGTATTGCAGCCGATTGATTTAGCTCAGGAAATACAAAGAATAGCTAAAAAAATTATTCAAAGTTACGAAGGAACATGACAAACTGTTGTGGCGATTATATAGTATACTGGAAGAAAAAGGAGATGATGAGAAATGATAATTGTAGAAAAAGCTGGTGAATTAATAGCTAAGTCATCGGAAATCACCCTTGCTTCAATCAATGAAAATGGTTACCCTAGGATTTGTGTGCTTTCTAAAACCAAATCTGAGGGGATTAGAAAACTATGGGTTTCAACTGGCACCAACTCAGTAAAAGTCAGACATTTTATAGAAAACCCCAAGGCTAGCGCCTGCATTTGTATTGATGGAAACAGTATAACTTTGCTAGGCAGGGTATCTATTATGCAAGATCCAATCATTAAAAAGGAAATGTGGCTTGATTGGTTTATCAATCATTACTCTGGAGGTATTGATGACCCAAATTACTGCATACTTGAATTTGAGACTATCGAGGCTACGCTATGGATAGACGGTGAATTTGTAACTGTGGGAGGCGACCAAATATGATCGATTCTCGCTGTGGCCTTCACTGTAGTGGATGTCAATGGAAGGAATCCCATGGGTGTGGTGGCTGTATTGAAACCCAGGGACATCCGTTCCATGGGGAATGTCCTATTGCAATTTGTTGTCAAAATAAAGGGCTGACTCACTGTGGTGAATGCGACATCATACCCTGCAATAAGCTTTATGCATACTCATTTTTGGATCCTGAGCATGGAGACAAGCCACCGGGATCGAGGGTGAGAGTCTGCCAAACTTGGGCGGCTGAGAGCGGTAGAAAAATGTGGAGCAATATGCTTTTGACTTCCGCTGGGTTTGAGGATATTGAAGGAAGACAAAAGCTTA
>JACMJI010000240.1 GCA_014380705.1 Gorillibacterium sp.
AGGACATAATCCCGAGCTGCTCTCGGTGAGATGCGTAATACCAAAGCATACGTCTTCGGTTCATATCATTCAGCTGCCCCTGTGCCTCCAGTCCATAGAACCATTCCTTCGCCAAATACCCGTGAATCGTTGTAACTAGAGTTGTTCTCGGGTGCTTGATGCGGGATATGGCGCGTGCGGAAATAACATCTTGGGCATGAATGAGATCATAGGAATCAACCCCCAGATACGCGGCTCCTACCTCAAAGCAATATCGTTCGATTTCTGCCTCCTGGATTAACGGATCTATCCCGGGTAGACGATGTCGAAAATAGGTTTCCATGTGAGGGACGACCAAGGGAGTAATAACAGATCTTGGTATCTCTCTTTCTTGGTTTAAAATCTTATATCCACTACCATCTGGGAACCGGCATAAGACATCTACGTTGTGCCCTAGCCGTTCAAGTCCCAACTTTAATTGACTTATATACAGAGCTACTCCTCCAGTATGTGGAAGGCCCCAATAGGTAGTCAGCAATATGTTCATAAACCACTTCCTTTCCGTTACGAACTCCTCCGGGTTTCTCCTACAAGCCCATTTGCGAGCACCCTCGTCTTAACTCGGAAATATCGACCACAATGTTGTCTAATCCGTACCAATACCATGAGCTTCCTTCATAACTTGGGGGGCGGACTCCCAAGCCGAAGTGAGCATTATGCTGCAAACCGCCGAATCCACAAATCCTTTTTATATCATTGACAATAAAATTGGGCGAGAAAAACTCAAGTACCTTCACTTCCGAACTGCAGAAGGTCAGGTTCGTTAGTGCGCTACCCGTTGGTGCAACAACATACGCAGCAGAGGCAAAAAGCTTGCTTTGCTCAGTAACGGACAGTTGCTCCGGATATACCGTCTCAAACCCATAGCCCTTCAACTCTTGAATCACTTCTGCTTCATTTACTATCACTCTCCCTACCGTATTCGTACGGCTAATATACAATCGCCTCGATTGCTGAGGCTTCTGTTGCAGAAACTTGGATCGCAGGAAGTGGTAAACCCACTTCTGCCCAAAGCCGATAGAGGGAACAATCAGCCTTTCAGCTTGAATGTGGAAATTGGCATGACTCTCGATTAACTGATGCTTCCCTATGCCAAGTGCCTCTAAGGTTTCATATTGGAAGGGCTGCAAGCCTTCACTGACAATGTATCTGTCTATAGAAACCCCACTACATGCAAGCAAATAAATGCGGGGAAGCACATCATACATCCAGTGATAGTAATTAGATGATCCGATTTTGGTCAGGACAGCTACGTTTCCAGAAATAGATTGTACAGGTGGTAATGAATCCAACTGAAAAATATTATGTTTATGCGGGTCATTACTCCAATCGTAGGATACTTCCCAAATCAGCAAATGATCAGGTGATATCACGGTACCATCGTTGCCGTAAACATATCCTCCCGGGATTACAGCCACAAAAGGGGGTGGTGATGCCTCGATTGCAAACGGTTTATATACATCCGATAGGAGAAATCCAGAGCTAACTGCCCAATCCTTCATCCAGAAATAATAATCCACTGGTCGCGGCTCTCCAACTGAACCCAAGCCTAGCACCTCCGCTTTTCTTATTAATCTTTTAATCGTTATATAACTTATGAATTCAGCTATGAAATTGAAATAGCCAAGTACCTAAATATAAGACCTAACATATCTTCTGCCTTTGCTCTTTACACTCGTGTTTTATCTGCGTTTCCTTTTTAATCGAAATTTATTTCAGTGCTTCTATATAGAAAATGTAACATGCTCTAATTTGAACCCGTTTTTAGTCTATATTACCTTCCAACTCTCCGTACAAGTGCTGCATAGCACAAAAAAAAGAGCCAGATTAAACACAGGCCCTCTTGTGTATATAATTTACTCCGATAATATCAATGCTCCTCTTCTCTATGAGAGATTGCAATTAATATCTAAGTTCCTGATAAAGTGGGAACTGATCCGTAAGTTCACTAACCATACGGCGAGCTTTCTCCAGTACGGCGGCATCCTCAGGATTTTTTAGCGCTAAGCCAATAATTCTGGCAATCTGCTTCATCGCTGCTTCATCCATCCCCCGCGTAGTGACCGCTGGTGTACCGATGCGAATCCCACTGGTTACGAATGGACTGGTTGGGTCAAACGGTATGGCGTTCTTGTTGACAGTCACTCCGATTTCATCGAGAAGATGCTGAGCAGCTTTACCCGTCATGTTGATGCTGCGTAAATCTACCAGCATAAGATGTGTGTCCGTGCCTCCCGAGATGATATTCAGCCCTTCGGCTTCTAATTCTTCAGCTAGAACCTTGGCATTCTTAACGATCTGCTCGGCATAGACTTTGAATTTTGGATCCAAAACCTCGCCAAAGGATACGGCTTTGGCTGCAATGATGTGCTCAAGAGGTCCGCCTTGTGTTCCAGGGAATACGGCTTTGTCGATCTCTCTTGCCCACGCTTTGCGCGTGAGGATCATCCCGCCGCGGGGGCCGCGAAGCGTTTTGTGCGTCGTAGTGGTGACGAATTGTGCATGCGGTACTGGGCTCGGATGGACACCTGCTGCAACAAGGCCTGCGATGTGGGCCATATCGACCATGAACAACGCGCCCACATCTTGAGCAATGCTGGCAAAGGCTTCGAAGTCGATAGTACGCGGATAGGCACTCGCGCCTGCAACGATAAGCCGCGGCCGATGCTTGAAGGCGGCCTTCCGGACTTCATCGTAATCAATGCGGAAGGTATCTTCTTGAACGCCGTACGCTACAAAGTTGTACAAAAGTCCTGAGGCATTCACTGGACTTCCGTGGGTCAAGTGACCTCCGTGAGCTAGATTCATCCCCAATACGGTATCGCCTGCTTTCAGGGCCGCTAGGTAAACAGCTAGGTTAGCTTGGGCTCCCGAGTGAGGCTGAACATTCGCATGCTCCGCACCAAAAATTTCCTTCGCACGATCACGGGCGATATTCTCCACCACATCTACGAACTCACATCCGCCGTAGTAACGATTGCCCGGGTAGCCTTCGGCATATTTATTCGTCAGTACGGTACCCATCGCTTCCAGCACCGCGGGGCTGACAAAGTTCTCCGATGCAATCAGTTCAATATTATTCTGCTGACGTTTTAATTCCTTTCCCATCGCTGCAAGCAACTCAGGGTCCTGTCTACGCAAATGATCCATTCTAACCATCCTCCCAAAATGTGCCGGTAAGCCATAGGCTGCCGATTTTTTCAAACTATATAGCTTTGTTGCATGAATCTCGAAATGAATTTTTCAGGAAAATATTCAACTATGACTTCTCCCTTAATCGCAGTTCCCTGCCTCCAAAATGACTCGGCTATCGTATACCGCACGGGGGCCGCCAATCAGCTTCGGACGGCTATAAGCCATCTGCAAGGCTGCTGCGCCGATCTGCTTAACCGTAGGACGAACGGGCACAGCCACAGGACGAAGATGCATGCCAATAAGCGTAGCCCCAATATCAACCCCGGCATGAGCCCGAACCGCTTCCACAACAACGGGATCAGTAAGGTGCCGGTACGCAAAAGCGGCCATTGCACCACCTGCATTACGAACAGGGATCACAGAGACAGGTTCATAATCGGGATGACGCAAGAGCAGTTCACGTTCCATTACCAAGGCTCGATTCAGGTGTTCACAGCACTGAAAAACCGGATAAAAGGCTGCTTTAGCTCGGGCTCGCTGAACCCCTTCATAAATTGCGCTCGCAATTTCCATACTGCCTGAGGTTCCGATATGCTGACCGGCCACCTCGCTTGTACTCACTCCAAAGACGATGATTGCCCCTGGCTGTACACCCCCGATGGTAATTAGCTCGGTTAGTGCTTGGTCTACACGGTCTGCAATCTGCTCCCTATGTAAATCATCAACCCACTCTGCAGTTTCTTCACCAGGGGAATGAACTCCACCAGGGGATTGATCGTCACCACGGGAATGAACTCCACCAGGGGATTGATCGTCACCACGGGAATGAACTCCACCAGGGGATTGATCGTCACCACGG
>JACMJI010000241.1 GCA_014380705.1 Gorillibacterium sp.
CAATAACAGGAAGCACCGGTAGACCAAAGCAGATAAACAACAGCTGAAGTAATAGCGGCGTTCCGCGCATGATGTAAATGTAGCCGTTCGCAAGCGTAGATACGACGCGAAAGCGGCTTTTGGCCATAAGGGTTAAGCAAAATCCAAGCGGAAGAGACAGCAGGATGGCGATGAAGAAAAGCAGAATCGTCGTCTGTGCCCCTTCAAGCATCGGTTTAGTAATCTCAAGGATATAATCCAGATTCATTCGTTAAGCTCCTATTTTAGCACCTTGTCTTCTCCGAACCACTGCTCCGAGATTTTTGCGGCAGTGCCATCCGCGTTCAGTTCATCCAGTGCCTTTTGCAATTCGGTTAACAGCTTTTCGTTGCCCTTCTTGACGCCAATTCCGTATTCTTCTGGAGCGAGTGATTCTGCTAACAAAGAATACGTTTCCGGTTCTTTAGCCATGTAGTATTTGAGCACGACCTCGTCAATGACCACAGCATCTACACGCCCGATCTTTAAGTCGCTAAGCGCCAACACATTATCGGCAAATTCACTAACCTGTTTGATTTGCGCTTTAATATCATGACCATCCAGCGCATCAGCCGCAGAGGAAAGGGATTGCAAGCCTACGTTTTTACCAGCCAAGTCCGCTAATGTCGCGATGCTAGAGCCAGCCTTCACAGCAACAACTTGCGAATTGCTTAAGTATGGCTTTGTGAACAGCACCTTCTCTTTGCGCTCATCTGTAATGGTATAGCCGTTCCAGATCAGTTCGATCCGCCCGCTGTTTAGCTCATTTTCTTTGGCCTTCCAATCGATTGGTTGGAACTTTACCTCATAGCCCATCTTGGCAGCCGTTGCTTTGGCATAATCAATGTCAAAACCAACTAATTCGTTCTTCTCATCCCGGAATCCCATTGGTGCAAACTTGTCATCAATTCCAATGACCAGTACTTTATCATCTGCCTTTGCCTTGCCTTCTGAGCAAGCTGTAGTCGATACGACCATCCCTGCCAGTATGCCCAAAATTACTAGACTTTTCAGCCATTTGCTTATCCCTTGTCCCATAAATGTCAACCGCCTTTGGTTTTCTATCGTATTTTATAATAGCTTTAGTGCGTTACCAAGTTATCATAATAACATAGCACTATGAAATAGTCGATGGAAAATGTTTAGCCCTGGTCGAGAAAAGCCAGGGTTTTACAACAAGGGATTTGATTATAAATCCCATTTGTGAGATAAAGTATTTTAAATTTGTGAAAGCCCTATTATACTTATTTGAAACTTGTGATTTATAACAGATTGGGAGAGATTCTGATGCGCAGTCTTCGTCTAAAAATGATGCTTTTTTTCACTGTTTTACTATTAATAACCAGTTCACTGTTAGGGATTATTTTTCTGAAATCCTCTGAAAATCTGGTCCAGAAATCGGTAGGTCTGCAAGCGCGACAAATTGGTGAAAATGCGCTTAAAGAAATAGATCTTATCCAATATGCAACGATTCGTCCGGAATCGGGAGAAAACGCTTACTATAAAGCGCTCCGGGAAAAGTTTAACAATATCCGCGAAATGAATGGGTTGAAATACTTATATACGATGTCCAAACAAGAAAATAACGGGGAAACCAAGTATGTATACATTGTGGATGGGATGCCGCTCAATTCCGCTGCCAATGATTTCTCCCCATTAGGACAAGTAGTTTCGGAGCCAACAGACCTTTTGGTCAAGGCTTTTGAGAAGAAACAAACGCAGATCGGCGATCTTGATTACGATAAAACCTATGGCGCGCTCCTCTCGGCTTATCTGCCTATTACCGATTCATCCGGCAATTTGATAGGCATTCTTGGTGCAGATTTTGACGCCTCAAGCATTTATGAACAAATGAAGCACAATCGTACTCGGGCTGCCTGGATTATTGTACTCTTCATGCTATGCACCTCTGTTCTAACATATTTATTCTCACGATACATAACACAGCCGATTAGGGCATTAACTGAAAGTATGAAGAAAGTAAGGGACGGAGACCTGACCGTACAAATCGAAGTCAAACAAAAAGACGAGATTGGGAGATTATCGACCTCTTTTGGTCAAATGGTTAATGAATTAAATGATATGATCAAGGTCATCCGTCTCACGTCAGGGGATATTCATAATGCATCCAAGGAGATCGGTCAATCCACGGAGTCGGTGAGCGCTGCAAGTGTACAGATTTCAGAACATATGAAGGAAACAGCCGCTCAGGCTGAAATGCAGGTGTCTAGAGGGAACGAAATCGACCGGTCTATGAAGGAGGTTGGCGGTGGAATTCAGAAAATCGCCTATTCAACAGCCATTGTGGCCGACTCAACTCAAATCACTACGCTTGCTGCCCAAGAAGGGGAAACGTACATAAAGCAAATTATCAATCAAATGAATGAAATCACGACCTACTCAAACCATGCCTCTGGAAAAATGAAGGCTTTATCCGGGAGCACAGATGAAGTCCGTGAGATGGTGGCTGTTATCCGTACCATTGCAGAACAGACGAACCTACTCGCTTTAAATGCGGCCATTGAAGCAGCCCGAGCAGGCGAGCATGGAAGAGGATTCTCCATCGTAGCGGATCAAATCCGCAAGTTGTCCGTAGAGTCTCAGGTATCCGTAAATAAAATTTCTGCCGTTTCTAATGAGATTGAAAAAGAAACGGTATCGGTTATTGAAGCAATGGAACAAGAACGCAAGGAAATTGAACATGGCGTTTCCGTTGTCCATGAAACAAGAGAATCCTTCCTTAGGATTCTAGGCGAAGTTAAAAAAGTAAGTGAACAGGCACAGGAGGTCTCGGCAGTATCGCAGGAAGTGGCAGCGGGGTCAGAGCAGGTTGAGGCTTCGGTAGCGGAGTCGGCATTATTCTCTATTCAAACAACGGATCGTGTCCAAGGCGTATCTAAAGCTACCGAGGTTCAGGTGCAGGATATGAAAGGCATTTTGACATTTGTAGCGTCCTTAAAGGAAATGTCGGGTGAGCTGAATCGTTTGGTGGAGCGGTTTAAAATATAAGTGGCTACAGGAGTTAACCGCTTTAAAAGTGGGGCTGACCCAAAAGCAGTAAAACTGCTTTTGGGTCAGCCCTTTA
>JACMJI010000242.1 GCA_014380705.1 Gorillibacterium sp.
ACATTTACGGCATCACAAGCCACCTTTAACCGAAGTCATCCATCCCTCCCTCTGCTTTTGAACTACGCCGTCACTGCTCATACTAACTGTGGGTTCTCTTTTAAAATAGGGTAAAAATTCGATATCTCTCACCTTTTGTATCTTTCCAAATATCGATAATACGATTTTGTAACTTTTTTTGATTTTGAGTAGTCGCAGACCTCCCACACCATCATACATACCGTGCCGACAGACGTTTATCCTAGATAGGATTCGACTTTTCTGCTTTTTTTATAGAATCGTGTTAAGAAATGCTATATACTAGCATAAAGTAGTAATTATTTTTTTCAGAGGGTGGCTTAATGAGTTTTAAGAGCGGGAAAGCTTTTTCTCTTGGCCATTTACTTGTGCCTCTGTCATTATTGGGCCTTTACATGGCGAATTCTTCGCAGCAGAGACCAATGATCCTTCTGGTCACCTTACTTTCTTTGTTATGGTCCTTGTTTTTGGTTTGGCACTCTTTTTATAATTGGAACAAAAATGTTTTTTTCAAAAAAGACTTTTACTGGTTTTTTCTGCTTATGGATTTTGCCATTCTAACAGCCATGTACACGCTTCCCGACTGGAGCATCATAAAACCCACCTGGCTAGTCTTGTTTTATGTCCCCTTTTATGCCTTTGAACTGGGAGTATCATATGCTGTTTATATGAGTTCATTAGGTATAACTGCATTATTTCTCTTCTATCGTTATCAGGGTTTAACCTTTCAACCGCTTGATACCTTCATCATTCTTATGGGTATGATCGTTCTTGTTTTCTTCATCGGCTATCGCACGGATAGCTTAAGGCAGCTTGCCTTCACCGATACACTAACGAATCTCCCCAATCGAAGGATGTTCATTGAGCGGTTGCACGATGTGCTTATTGAAGTTGGCAAGAACGACACGCAGGTTGGCGTTCTATTCCTTGATCTTGATCAGTTCAAATACGTTAATGATACGATGGGGCATAGCGTAGGCGACAAACTTCTCCTGCTTGTATCAGAGAGAATCAAGACCATTCTACCTAAAGACGCGCTTTTTGCTCGAATGGGCGGAGACGAATTCACCATTCTTTTGCCGAAAATAAAACTTTCAGATCAAGCGATGAAGCTCTGTTCAGATCTGCTGACTGTTATGAAGAAATCATTTCCGTTAAATAACCAAGAAATTTACGTAACCATGAGTATCGGCATCTCCATTAGCCCTGAGGATGGGCTTGACCCCGAATCATTAATGAAGAATGCAGATACCGCCATGTATCGAGCTAAGCAGCAAGGTCGCAATACGCATACCTTCTATTCACCTGTTATTGACGCAAAAGGGCATCGTCGACTAAAGATGGAAACCATGCTGCGTCATGCTTTAGAGCGAGACGAATTCGTTCTGCTCTATCAGCCCCGAATGGACCCTCACACAGGTGATCTGGTCTGTGTAGAAGCACTTGTTCGGTGGAGGCATCCTGAACTAGGATTAATTCCCCCGTCCGAATTCATCCCCCTTGCCGAGGATACCGGACTTATTGTTCCCTTAGGCGAGAAGGTACTGCGGATGGCCTGCATTCAGATGCGCACTTGGATTGAACAGGGATTTACTTACTTTCGGGTAAGTGTAAATTTGTCCCCTCTCCAATTCAGGCAAACCGATCTGCCGGAAATCATCTCCACGGTTTTAGCTGACACAGGACTTGCTGCGAAATGGCTTGAGCTGGAAATTACCGAAAGTGCAGCCATGCAGGATGTTCACTTTGCTGTCTTGATGCTGCAGGTCCTCAAGGAAATGGACCTAAAAATATCTATCGATGATTTTGGAACAGGCTACTCTTCACTCAGCTATTTAAAACGACTTCCTATCGATGTAATTAAGATTGACCAATCCTTCATCAATGGTATCGAAAAGGGCTCGGATGATGCCGCAATCGTTCACGCTATCATCGTCATGGCTCATACCCTTAAGTTGCATGTTACCGCCGAGGGTGTGGAAACCCTGGAGCAATATGAATACTTAAAGGAATTAGATTGCAACGAAATTCAGGGATACTTCATAGGCAGACCTATGGAGTCTGAGGATCTTATAAATTGGCTAGTAGGGCAGATTGCAGGATAAGGAATTCCGAAAACAATCCCATATTGGAAAACTCATATTAGAAATCCCAAGAATACATAAACGTCATCAGCATTCATTACAGAAAAAAGGCAGTACCCCAGTCAATGTGGTAATGCCTTTTTTTATTGTTGTAGATTAGCTAGTTACACCAGAATGAGTCTGCTTCAGCCCGAAACATACAAAAAGCGATTTGTTCAGCCATGTTCAGCTCTACCTAGACTATAAATTCCACCCAACCCGCCAAAAAAGCTCATTCCAGCAGGAATTACCGTTCTGTAACGAGGAGCAGCTATTTGGTTTTCTACATTAATTCACATCTTTTGGAACGAGCAGAACCTTGCCATACATATATTTTTGTAAAGCTGCAGGAATTCGGATCGATCCATCTGCGTTCTGATGATTTTCCAGCAGCGGGATTAAGATGCGCGGCGATGCAACAGCTGTGTTGTTGAGTGTGTGACAGAACCTAAGCTGTCCCTCCGGATCACGATAGCGAATATTTGAGCGTCTAGCTTGAAAATCTCCTAAATTTGACGAGGAGTGGGTCTCCCCATAGGCTTGCCGACTCGGCATCCAGGTCTCAATGTCGTATTGTTTATAGGTTTTCTGCGACATATCACCCGCACATACGGCAACAACACGGTACGGCAGCTCAAGCAGTTGAAGCATATCCTCTGCATTTTGCGTAAGCTCCTGCAGCATGCGCTCTGATAGCTCATAATTGTTCTCACATAAAATCACCTGCTCCACCTTAGCAAATTGATGCACGCGATATAGCCCCCGAACGTCGCGACCCGTTGAACCAACCTCACTGCGAAAACACGATGACACAGCGGCAAGCTTAATCGGATGACGAGCGTCGACGATTTCCTGACCATAATACGATATAAGTGGAACCTCCGAGGTTCCCACAAGCCACTTGTCCTCCTGTGCAACCTCATAGGTTTGATCTGCTCCAAGCGGGAAGAATCCCGTATTCACAAGCGCTTCTTCCCTTGCCATCAGAGGAACATCTAGAAAGGTAAAGCCTCTTGTGAGCAATAGGTCCACGGCTAATTGCTGAACGGCTCGATGCAGCAGTACCCCTGCTCCTTTGAGGTAATAGTTGCGGGTTCCAGCTACCTTCACGCCTCTGGCTAGATCGAGCAGATCGTGCATTTCTCCAAGCGTTACATGATCCTTTGGTTCGTAATCAAAGCTTGGGATCTCTCCGAAACGCCGAACCTCCACATTATCCGCATCCGATCTGCCGGGCGGTGTATCCGGCGACACTGGATTTGGAGCAAGCAGCAGCATTCGTTCCAGCTCCCGCTCAACAATAACCAATTCTTCCTCAAGCCGAATAAGTTCACGGTTATTGATCTTCACTTGTTCTCTTAAAACATCTGCTTCCTGTGTGTTTCCCAACCGAATGAGCTTACTGATGCTATCGCTTGTTTCATTACGGACTTGCCTGTGGTTCTCCACTTCTTGCAGGAGCTCGCGTTTACGAGCATCTTGCGTTAATAGTGCATGAACCGAGAAATGGATTCCCTTCTGATCTGCTGCCTGCTGAATGTTCTCTGGCTGCTGGCGGATGGTTTTCATGTCGAGCATCTGGCCACACTCCTCATTCAAATTGATTAATGGTGAAGCAAAAAACGCAAAAAACGCCCTCATCCGTTTGGGACGAGGAGCGTTGCTCGCGGTGCCACCCAACTTGAACGAATCGGTAAACGATTCGAACCTCTTGGTTCCGCGATAACGGGCGGGCCGGTTAACTTAAGAGAAGAATGTACAAAAAGCACAAGCTCACTTTGGCGAAAACACCTCCGAGTTGGATACTCATCATCGGCAAATCATCCGTTTTCAATTGTTTCCAAGTAGTATACCCGACATTATTCCTTTAGTCCAGAAATTAGTCGAGTATAACCGGCAATCGGGAGTCTCGGCTAAATTTATTAGATACATGTAACGAGCAAAGAAACTTAGATTCTGTTGTTCAACGGTATCCGTCCGCGCTCATCTCAACGATTTCTCCGCTCTCAAAGAAGTACAGATAAACCCCAGCAGGACTCCGCTTCCAAATATCCCTCACTGCACGAACATAGAGATCAAGCTGTGTTTGATAACGGGCGGCACGCAAAACAGCCGAAGTCCCCTGCAGATTGTCCGTCTTATAGTCCAAGAGCACAAGCCCTTCCGCATCCTCGAATAAACAATCAACAATACCCTGGACAAGGACAGATTCGTCTCCCTCGCTGCCCTTCAGCTCCTGATAGATCTCTTTGGCAGCCAGCTTGTAACTAAACGGTACCTCCCGCAGCTTGCGGTCTGCAAATAATAACCTACTACCCAGATCTGTCTCAAAAAAGGCATAGATCTGAGCAGCCTTAACTGCTGCAGCCTGCTCGGGCAGGAGTATCCTCTGCGAAACCATCTCTTCTATTGTATCCACGACAGTCTGCTCTGTAAGACCCGGGTTAAGCTCCAGCCGTTGCAGGACAGCATGATACACCGTCCCTCTCTCTGAGGCGTTTATTTGACGAGTCTCGATAAAGCGGGGTCTACGAAACGTCATTCTCGTCGCCTCTGTTGTTCCTGGTATCACTCGGGGGGCTTCTTCCGTAAGCTCATCCCCAAAAGCAGGATTATACCCATTACGCTCACTTAGTCGTTTGATTTCCGAGACGGTCGTTTTGGTAATGATATTCGGCGCTTGGGGATAAGGATAGCTCCAGGATAGCTTACGTTCAACCGCATCCTTGAAGCTGGAAGTTAGCGTAATTGGACGCAGTTCTTTGAGTGCTTCCAGGCGAGCTGCATCCGGCGCTGAATGCTCGGAGAGCATGGCGGGGTCCGCTGTAAAAGCGCCTGCCGGATGGATCGAAATGCTCCAGCGTGATGCGTCGTATGCCTCTTTAGCTGACGACGAGTCTCCTAGCACCTCACCTGTTTTCCCTTTTCCAGCTGCCTGCCGTAACACCTCTGCATCTGGATGGCGGTATAGAGCGGGACCAATCCAGTCCAGGTAACAAGCAGCACCTGCCAACTCGTAATCCGGCAAAGTTGTTGTCGCGGACACAGCAGCACGCTCCCAGTTCGTCGCTTGTTTTGCTGCGTCTTTGACCGTCCCAACAAGAATTAGCTTTTCCCGCGCACGAGTTAAAGCGACATAAAGCACTCGCATCTCCTCAGCTAGCAGCTCCAACTTTAACCGCCGTCGAATGGCCAGCGAAGGCAAGGAAGGATAGGCTAAACGAAGCTGCGTGTCGATGTACTTCGGCCCAAAGCCTAAATCCTTATGGATCAAGAAGGAGCCGTAAAGATCTTGACGGTTAAATAGCTTGCTTAAACCAGCGACAAAGACAACCGGAAACTCCAGCCCTTTGCTTTTGTGGATCGTCATGACCCGAACAACGTTCTCTTGTTCCCCTAAAGCCTTCGCCGTTCCTAGATCACCACCGGTTTCCCGCATTCGAGCGATGAATCGCAGAAAACGGAATACACCCCGAAAGGAAGTCGCTTCATATTGTCTGGCACGATCGTGCAAGGCACGTAAATTTGCCTGCCGCTGCATGCCTCCTGTCAGACCTCCGACAAAATCATAATACAACGTATCCCGATAGATTAATCGGATTAGATCAGCTACCGTCTCCTTGCGAGCTTCCTCCCGCCACTTTCCCAATTGAGCAAGAAAATGCCGAAGTTTTTCAGTCAGTCTGTTGTGAAATGCTATGTCCTTGCCACCATTTAATTCCTCCGGGGTAATGTCTAGTGCAGCAGCCGTTTCATCGAGTACAATTTCGTCTCGTGCAATATTCGGTCGCACCCTTTCGCTGTCAGCCCCCATTAAGCCTAGGAAGGGCTCATGCGCGGTTGGAGAATAGACCTGCTGATCGCGACGCATATAGGTGAGAATAGCATCATAGAACGCTCCAGCCTTGAGTGTTACCCGAACTTGTGCCAGTTCCTCTGCTGTCAGTCCAACGATTGGGGAACGCAGCACGCCTGCTAACGGAATATCCTGATAGGGATTATCGATTACCTTCAGGAGTGAAAGGACAACCTCGACTTCTATCGCTGCAAAATAGCCTGTATTCAGCTCCGCATAGACAGGGATTCCTTGTTTTTTCATTTCCTCCATGAACACAGGTGACCAGCTCTGTGTAGCTCGAAGAAGAATGACGATGTCACGATAAGCGAGCGGGCGAACGGGAACGCCACCTTTTCCTGTCACAGAAAAAGCATGCGTGCTGGCATCTCCCATCAGCTTATGGATGCGGTCTGCAATGAACCGTGCTTCCAAGCGAGCGGTTTCCGCCTCCTGACGATCATCGAGCATGCCCGTCTCTGCTTCCTTTTCGTCCCCATCCGCTTCTATGCTGTCCTCTTCCCTAGCTGCACCTTGGGAAATATAGTCTGGATCTTCTGAACCCAATAATCCGTCCTCATCCGTTTGTGAATCATCGATGCTTTTATCAATGATGGCGAGCTCCACACGATGATCCTCATCTAATTCGGGATAGATGGCTCCACAAACGAGCTCAGCACTCCTATCGTAGTGAATTTCCCCTACAGATTCCTCCATAATCTGACGGAACAGATAGTTAACTCCATCGACAACCTGACGCCGACTGCGAAAATTTCGTGCCAGATCAATCCTTCGCCCCTCAGCTGGCCCGACACCCGTGTACCTATGTACCGGTTGTTCCAATAGCTGTTCTTCACGACAAGGCGTAGAATCATCCTGTCGATAGGCCTTATATTTACTCAGAAAAAGACCAGGCTCCGCAAGGCGAAAACGATAGATGCTCTGTTTAACATCTCCAACCATAAAGCGATTTCCCTTGCCTGTCCTAGCAATTAAGCCAACGATCGCTTCTTGTACCCGGTTCGTGTCCTGATACTCATCCAACAGCACTTCCTCGTAATGCTCCCGGTATTCCATAGCAGCAAGCGAGGGCTGATGGACTCCTTGCTCGTCCATTTCAATGCAAAGAATCTGCAGGGCATAATGCTCGAGATCCGAGAAATCAACGAGCCCCTTCTCCCTCTTAGCTAGTCCAAACTGCTCAGCAAAGGTCAGTACTAGCTGAACAAGCACCTTAATCGCTGGGGTAGATTTACGCAATTCCTCCGCGTACGCTGCTGAATCACGCTCAAATAATTCCGTTCTAAGCTTAGCCAGCTTCTTCTTCGCAGTATCACGAAGCTCCTGAGCACGCTTTTGCAAGTCCTTATCGTATTGATCCCCTCGGCAAGGCTTTAGTCGATCGAAAACCGTCTCTTGAAATAACGCAAAGAGCTCCTCCCAATCACCACTGCAAATATATCTTAATGCTTCAATCCTTGATATTTCCTCTGCTAAACTTTCTATATAGGGAGCAGGTCCCGCAGGTAGACGCGCGGTACGCATGGCCTCTTGCAGCAGGCCGATCACTCCATCTAACTCCAAGCGTACATCAGCCTTCAGGCTGGAGAACCAAAATTCCAATCCGTCCGGCTCAGCGGCTGCCTCAAAATGTGCCGCCATGGCATGCAGCCAAGCTTCCGGAGAAGGATGGCTGCGGGAAAATTCATATAGACTCAGAACAAGACGAAATAATTCTTCATCCCCGCGTTGACCACCATACCCATCGACAAGCAGCCAAAAACCGTCCCCTTCTTCTGCTGACGCATAATAGTCATCAACAAGCTGCTCCATAATCTCAAGCTTGATCAATTCAGCCTCTGTCTGATTGGCGATACGAAAGCCTGGATCAAGATTAATGTCCCGGTAATGTCTGCGAATAACTTCTAAGCAAAAAGAATGAACGGTAGTAATCGATGAGCGGGGCAAGAGTGCAAGCTGTGCACGCAGATGCCGGGAATCTGGACGCTTCTCCAGTTCATTCTCAAGTGCTCTGCGAATTCTCTCACGCATTTCTGCAGCTGCCGCATTCGTAAACGTTGCGACCAACAGCCGGTCCACATCTAGCGGCTGCTCCTCATCTGTCACCCGTCGGATGATGCGTTCAACTAGAACCGCTGTCTTTCCTGATCCGGCAGCGGCTGCAATAAGAATATTCTCACCAGAGCCGATTACAGCTTGCCATTGTTCATCCGTCCAGGTTGATCCTTCCGGTTTCGGCGCTCCCGTTGTAGAAATCATCTGCTGCTCCCTCCTCCCTCATTCTTTTTATCCATAGTATACGTCTCGGCCATCGCCTGCCAAATACCGTCTCCCTTCAAAGAAGGAAAACTACGGAACTCTCCCCCTGGTAGATCGGGGTCTAATTGACAGACGGATTTGTAGGAGCAGAAGGTACAGGCAATCTTTTTCCCTTGTCGATAGGGCTCAATCTCTGCCCCACCCGCCATTATTTGCGAACCAATTCCACGAACGGTTTTCCTCACATGGCTACGCATAAGGTCCCATTGCTCTTCTGTTGCAATCGAGGCCCCTTTACGGAAAGAGCCGTCTTTTTTAATCCCGATGGGGATAATGTCGGAGCTGCCGGATTCCGTCTGCATCTGTGCGTCCATCAAACCTATGGCTTCTTTATCCGCTAACAAAAGTCCTTTCATCTTGAATCTTCGCCGCAGCTCTAGCTCTGCTTTCAGCGGATCAAGCCCATTGGGGAGCGTTAGCAGAGGATTGTGCACATGAAAATAGAGCACGCCCGCTGGCTGGGCCTTACGTCCAAGCCAGCGTTCTGAATGGGTAACGACAACATCTAGGTAAGTGAGCATTTGCAAGGATAAACCGTTATAGAGGTCCGATAGCTCCAGGGAATGTGGACTGGATTTGTAGTCAATTACGCGCAGGAACATGCCTTTTTCTCCATCCGCACGATCCACGCGATCGATTCTTCCAGCAATCTCCATCATGGAGCCATCATCCAAGCGGAAATGGAGTGGTGGAAGCTTCTCTCCTTGACCAAACGCCAGCTCCAGCTCTACCGGATAGAAGCCATTACCTCTTGCATGGTCAGCAAGAACAGTCGAGGCACGAGTAACAATATCCTTCAGCTTGCGAGCGATGTAACGGTAGCGATTAGAACTAAGTAATATTTCCCCTTGAAGACGGGGCGAAAGTCGATCGACAACAAGACCTGCCCGCTCTCGCATCCTTTCAAGAGGCAAGGCCGACCAATCCTCCGTTCCTTCTGTAATGATTTCACGTACAACTTGACTAAGTGCTGCGTGATACAATTGTCCAATATCGGGGGCCTCCAGGCGAAAAAGCTTTCTTTCCTTCAACCGAAGTCCATGAGATACAAAATGAGAAAAGGGACAAGCAGCAAATCGTTCCATGCGGGATACGCTGGCTCGAAGGGTTTCACCATAAAGAAGCTTAGCTGTGGTCGGAACAATAATCTCAGTGGGATTCGTATAAATAAGCGAGCGATTTAATTGTTTAAGTCGGGATGCCCACTCTGGTCTTTGAGCGAACCAATTGTAGACATCCCACCAGATACCGGATATATTGTCACCATCTAGCCAGCCCTTCAATTGAACACTGAGATCCGTCATAGCCCGATCTCCGTGGGTGATATATTCCGCCACTTCCTCTGTGTTTGCACCTGCGGGTGGTGTGGCCTGAAGCAGCCGTTCGTTTGCCTTGACACTAGGAAACATCGACCCAAGCTGCCTGATAATTTCCGATGGCAGGAGTGTTTTTCCCTCCTCATCGGCAAGAGAATAGCTAACCCACAAGAACTGTGAAGGAGAACAAAGAACAGAGTAAATCAATAGCTGCTCATCAAGCAGCCGCCTTCTCGGACCACCCGGGAGATCCATCCCGGCGTATTCCAGTCTCAGCCGCTCCGCATCGGTAAGCAGACCGTCTTCCTCGGGCTTAGCTGGAATGATCCCTTCATTGGCACCCAGTACGAATGAATACAGCTTCTGTGTTGTACGGGTGCGATCCATGGAGCCAACCAACACTTGATCTAGTGCTGGTGGAACGAGTCCGAGACAGATGCTTTCTAATCCAGCATCCAGTAAACTTGCGAACAAATCCACATCCACGCTTTCCTCGCCCATAATCTCTGTCAATTGATCAAATAGTTCCATGACATAATCCCAGATCTGTCCTTGCTTCCGTGCAATCTCAGGTTTGCCTGAAGCCAGGGCTTCATTGGCTTGAGCCTCCAGCTTATCTGGTACTCGGCAGGCCTCTAAAAGGCGATAAAGGGCTGCCGTCTTCTCCATTACCGTGTCTGCCCGTTTAAATGCTTTTTCAAAATCGGTAAAAAGCGCAACAAGAAGGTCCCGACAATCGCATATTTGCTTGTGTCTGGCTAACTCCGCTTCCGTTCCAAGCATAGGGCTTGCTTCTATCGCTTCTGCTTCCTCTAGTGGCACTGGTTTGTAGAATGCCCATGTCTTGTCGTCCTTCCAGCGATAGCCATGAATGCCCCGCTCCAGAACGTAATTCTCCAGCAGATCCATTCCTCTTCGAGTCACGGTATGGGATTCATTTAAAGACTCTTGCTTCTCAGGCAGCAGGAAACCTGTTTTTACACAACGAAAAATTGCCTCATAAGGCCAATCTCGATTTATGATCTCTAAAGCCGAGCGGATAAACTCGACAAGAGGATGATGCAGAACTGGACGTCGCTGGTCGAGAAAATGCGGGATTTCATAAGCAGTAAAGACCTGCTCGATCAGCTCGCCATAATCCCCCATATTGCGAATACGCACAGCTATGTCCCGATATCGTATATCCTCATCCCGTACTAGACGCAGGATTTCCCGAGCGCAGCCCTCTACCTCTGCTCTCCTGTTTACAGCACCTGCTAGTAAGATGCTGTTGATCGTCTCATCCCCTTTATAAACAGCACGGCGTGAAGCCGAGCGGCTCTCAAAACAGCGCTCCAAATGGTCAAGCATAGGACGATCTTGGTAGCGTGGCCGTATATCCTGTCCAAGTACGATTGTTGGCAAAATCTCTACTCCAAGCTCCTCCGTTCGTCCTAGTATTCGGGACATCGCTTTGGCTGTAGAGTGGAACAGGTTGAACTCATCCAATCTCTCCCCCATCAGGTAAGGCCGGTCCAAGCATAAGGCTATCGTGACCTTACGACAATAAAACGACAACTTAGCTAAGACCTCACGTTCTTGAGGAGTAAAACTAAAGAAGCCATCCACCCATATTTCTGCATCTTTAAGCCAGTCCAGTCTATGGACGCCCTCGGCCAGACTGTCAAGGAAGGTCTCGGTATCCAAGTATTTAAGCTGCAGCTCTTGTTCATAATCCTCATAAAGCAAAGAGATATCCTTCAATTTGTCTGTTAGTGTATCTTTGCTATCTTGAATAGAGGAGACAACCGCCAATTGCCCTGCCTTTAACTGAGCAGGGGTCAGTCCGCTTCTGCGTAAATCCTTAAAAAACTGATTTAAGGATTGAGCGACTCCTAGCTTGCCAGAGGGCTGACGAAAAACACTCAACTCATCCTCATGTTTATGTATAAGCCGCTGAAGCAGCATCGTCTTGCCCAGATCACTCACGGGTACACCAGCCGTATTCCCCATGTCCTGCATGGCACGCCAAGCAAGCCTACGAAAGCTGAACACCTGTGCCCGAATGAACCCGCTCAGCCCAGGATGACCTGCCAATGCTTGCTCTGCTTGGAAGGTTGCTTGCTCCGGCACAAGGAGGAGAATGGAAGGGCCCTCTGGCTCATTCACCAACTCCCTACCGATTTCATTTAAACAGTAGGTGCTTTTCCCACTACCCGCTCGCCCAATCACAAATTGCAGACTCAACTTTGGAGACCTCCCTTATAAAAAAGACCTATTACCTCATCTATCCTCTGCATCTATCCTCTGCTAAATCGCCATTCTTCGCCAAAATATCTCACCTATCATTTTAACATACTATCAAGCTCGTTTCCCCTCACCTTCGGCTTGGAAGTAGATTACTATAAATAGCCTTGCTTTAGTTATAGGATAAACAGCTGTTGGCGTTCTTTGGAGCCGTTCTTTGGCGCCGTTCTTTAGAGCCGTTCTTTGGCGCCGTGCGTTCACCGATGTGGAATCAGAATGAATCTAATCTGCCATTTCATTATCGTTGCGTTAAAATTGTCATGAAATTTTTGTTGGTAAAGGTGACTCCTAGTCAGAGTGTTCTTTATTAGAATTAAAATAAATGGAAAATGCATGTTAATTTGAACCATGACAACGTCCTAAGACAGTATAAATGGATTTTTCCAGTTATTTTTGATTTATTCATTAAAATTGTGACGAGATCATCTGAAATAGAAATCCAGCTATTTAATGGTTTATTGAGTTTTCTAACCATTTTAACTGGAAATTTCCACTTATTATTCCGCCACTAACGCAACAATAGGAACTAAGGTGTATTTTTAGCAGAATGGATCCAACTTCTGGCAGCAATAAACTA